>JAYEOD010000001.1:0-6540 GCA_034722575.1 Bacteroidota bacterium
TTTAAAGAAGAGATTGCCATGAATGTAATGGCTAAAATTGGCGATAAAATCGAGTTTAATACTAACTATAATACTGAAGCAACTATCGATTTCGAGAATAAGTTAAAACTGAAATACGAAGGTAAGGAAGATGAAATTATTCAGCTTATTGAAGCCGGTGATGTTACCCTTCCTTTAAATAGTACACTTATTAGCGGCAGTCAAAGCCTTTTTGGAATAAAAACACAACTTAAATTTGGTAATGCAACTGTAACCACAGTTTTTTCTGAACAAAAAAGTGAAAAAAGAAATGTTACGGTACAGGGCGGAGCACAAACTAATCGCTTCCAATTAAAGGCCGATGAATACGAAAATAATAAACACTTTTTCTTATCTCATTTTTTTAGAGATCATTTTAACGATGCCCTTGCCGGGTTGCCTATAATTCGATCAAATATAGAGATTACTAAAATCGAAGTATGGCGAACCACTATTGGTCCTGCCAGAGAAAATAATCGTAATATAATTGCTTTTTCCGACCTTGGAGAGAATAAAATATTTAATAACAATAATATTCATACTGTTGCCGGAATTAGTTATCCGAACAATTCATCTAATACTCTACTGATGGAGATGGATACTAATAGCGTTAGAAACATTAACGAGGTATCAGGATATCTGAACGCAAACTCTTTAGGATTTAACGCAGGAAAAGATTATGAAAAAATAGAGAATGCTACAAAATTACAGCCATCAGAATACTCTATTAACAGAAAGCTTGGTTTTATTTCATTGAATTCTACTTTAAGCTCTGACCAAGTACTTGCAGTCTCTTTCCAATATAAAATTATTGGCGATGATAATATTTATCAGGTTGGTGAATTTTCTGACGAAGGAATCTCTAGCCCTAATAGTCTGATAGTAAAACTCCTTAAAAGCACTAGTATAGATACTCACATTCCGATGTGGGATTTAATGATGAAAAACATTTACGCTATTGGCGCTTATCAAGTAAATAGAGAAGACTTTATGCTGAATATCCTCTATTCGGGAAACGAAAGCGGTGTTCCAACAGGATATCTGAACGAAGGCCCCGAAGGTGTTAACGGCATCCCTCTTATTAGAGTTTTGAATCTCGATAATCTTGACCCACAGAATAATCCTCCACATGATGGTATGTTCGACTACATCGATAATGCAGCAACAAATGGCGGTACTATAAACTCCTCTAACGGACGAATTTATTTTACTGTTTTGGAGCCTTTCGGCGATTACCTTAGAGAGAAACTACAAAATGATGCTTTAGCAGATAAGTATTGTTACGACTCTCTTTATAGTTTAACAAAAGTTGGAGCACAACAGTATCCGAGTAAAAATAAATTTATTCTGGAAGGAATGTACAAATCTGCTTCCGGATCAGAAATCAGCCTGAATGCTCTTAATGTTCCTAAGGGATCGGTAAAAGTTACTGCCGGAGGTGTTGAATTAACCGAAAATGTTGATTATACTGTTGATTATACTTTAGGACGTGTACGCATAATGAATGAAGGAATTTTAAATTCCGGTACGCCTATTAATATCTCTCTGGAGAGTAATTCGATGTTTAATATACAAAAACAACGAATGATGGGTGCGCATATCGATTATCGCTTTGCAGAAAATTTTAATGTTGGAGCAACAATTTTAAACCTACACGAAAGACCATTAACCCAAAAAACAAATTATGGCGATGAGCCAATATCAAATACTATGTGGGGAATGGATTTTAATTACGAAACTGAATCTCGTTTCCTAACTAAAATGGTTGATAAACTTCCTTTTATCGAAACAAAAGAGGAATCGAAAATAATGGTGAATGGTGAATTTGCTCATTTTATCCCCGGACACTCTAAAGCAGTTGGTAAAGAAGGGACTTCTTATATCGATGATTTTGAAGGCAGTAAATCTACTATCGACTTAAAAAATATTCAGAGTTGGACATTGGCATCTACACCACAAGGACAATCGGAAGCATTTATGTTTCCGGAAGCTTCCCCAGCAACAGGATTAGCATATGGATATAACCGAGCTAAATTAGCTTGGTATATTGTAGATCCGCTATTTTATGAAGAGTCAGGAAGACTACGTCCGTCAAATGTTGGTAAAGACGAATTATCTTCTCATTATGTTCGTTATGTTCGCGAAAAAGAGGTTTTTCCTAATGCGGAATCACCAAATAATACGCCTGTTAATCTACCTATTTTTAATTTATCGTTTTGCCCTGAAGAAAGAGGGCCGTATAATTATGATGCTGCCGGACAACCCGGCTTTTCAAAAGGTATTAATGACGATGGATCGTTAAAAAATCCTGAAACTCGTTGGGGTGGTATGATGCGAAATATCGAAACTAGCGACTTTGAAGCAGCAAATGTAGAATATATCGAATTTTGGATTATGGATCCTTTTGCCGATCCTGATGGTAGCGATGGACCTAAACAACCTATCAACACTACCGGTGGTAAATTATACTTTAACCTTGGTGATGTTTCCGAGGATATTCTTCGCGACGGACGAAAAAGTTTTGAACATGGATTACCTACTACCGAATTGGTAGAAAATGTAGATACTACTATCTGGGGTAGAATACCGTCTATGCAGGCTTTAGTAAACTCTTTCGCAACAGGGAATGATTCGCGCCTTTATCAGGATGTTGGTTACGATGGTTTATCGAACTCTGATGAGGTTGATTTTTTCAGTTTCGAGTACCTTGAAAAAATAGCAACCCTATTTAGCACCTCTTCCGAAGCATATAGCAAGGCTTATAAAGACCCATCCGGTGACGATTTTCACTACTTTAGAGGTTCTGACTATGATAGCGATAACAAATACCAAAGTGTGTTAGAAAGGTATAAGATGTATAATAACCCCGAAGGAAACTCTCCTAGCGACAATCAAAATACAGAATCATACCCTACTGTGGCAACTCGAAATCCTGATGTAGAAGATATTAATCGCGATAATACATTAAGTGAAGCAGAAAGATATTTTCAATATGTAATCGATCTCCGCAAAGAGAATATGAAGGTTGGTGAAAATTATATTACTGATAAACGTGTTGCTCATAATGTGCGTTTACAAAATGGTAGAACAGACTCTATTACATGGTATCAGTTTAAAGTGCCTGTTCACAGTCCCGACAAAGTAATTGGTAATATCAACGATTTCAGATCTATTCGCTTTATGCGGATGTTTATGAAAGGCTTTAAAGAGCCTGTAGTATTGCGTTTTGCTACTTTAGAACTGGTTCGTGGTGAGTGGAGAAAATTTAATAAGGCTCTTGTAGAGGATGGTGAATATATTATTCAGGAAGATGAATCTACTTTTGATATATCTGCAGTGAATATAGAAGAAAACGGAGAACGTGACCCCATACCTTATGTGCTGCCTCCGGGAATTAACCGTGAAATTAATGCAGGAACAACTACTATGCAACAGCTTAACGAGCAAGCAATGGTTCTTGAGATTTGCGATTTGAAAGATGGTTTTGCTAAGGCAGCTTATAAAACTACTGACTTTGATTTCCGACAGTATAAAAATCTTAAAATGTATATCCATGCCGAACAGAGTGTGCAAAATGACAACTACAAAACCGGCGATTTGACTGCGTTTATCAGATTAGGTTCCGATTTTAAAGATAACTACTACGAATATGAAGTGCCTCTAGAATTTACCGACTGGTATTCTTCACGATCCGATGCCGAAGGTATTTGGCCTGAAGCAAACAGAATAGAGTTGCAACTTCAAAAATTGGTTGATGTAAAACTCGAACGCCGCGACGCTATTTCGCAACAAAATTCTAATGTGACTTCTAATATGCCTTTTATTAGTTATGATGGAAAAAATAAAATAACACTGAAAGGTGTTCCTAGCTTGAGCGATGTTAAAGTTATTATGATTGGTGTTCGTAATCCTAAAAAAACTAGCATCGATGAAAATGATGACGGGCTTACAAAATGTGCCGAAATTTGGGTTAACGAATTGCGCCTTACCGATTTTGATGAAAAATCGGGTTATGCGGCTACTGCCAGAATAAAAGCAAATCTTGCCGACTTAGGTACTGTTGTTATTGCAGGAAGTCATAGCACACCGGGGTTTGGTAGTATAGAACAAAAAGTAGAGCAACGTCAAAAAGAGGCTATATCTCAAATAGACTTTGCCACAAACCTGGAGCTAGGTAAGTTTTTCCCTAAAAAAACCGGAATAAAAATACCTATGCACTTCGACTACTCTTCTTCCAAGCTAACGCCGGAGTATAATCCTATGGATCCGGATATAAAATTTAAAGACGATTTGGATCGTCTCGATAGTCACGGACGAGATTCATTACGCAAAACCTCTATCGATCTTACTACTCGTAAAAACATAAACTTTATGAATGTAAGAAAAGAAAAAGTTGGCGCTAATACCAACATTCCTATGCCTTATGATATTGAAAATTTTAATGTCTCTTACTCTTATTCCGAAATATATCATAGAAATATTGATATAGAATATGATGTGCGTAAAAAATATCAAGGGGGACTCGGGTATAACTTCTCTACAAATCCTAAGATGGTTTCGCCACTAAAAAGCAGTAAATTATTTAAAGGCAACTTCTTTAAACCACTACGAGAATTTAACTTCTACTATTTACCAAGAATGTTCTCTTTCCGTACAGATATGAATAGACAGTACAGCGAAAGATTACTTAGAAGCAAAAGTGTTGGAGACGTAAAACTAGATCCTACTTATATTAAAAGTTGGGACTGGCGAAGAGTATATACTTTACAATATAATTTAACACGCTCTATAAAACTCGATTACTCTGCTAATGTTAATGCATATATCAACGAACCTCCCGGGGTTATAGATAGAGATTCTGACAATTATGATGCAATGAAAGATACTATCATGAGCGAAATTTTTAGTTTCGGTACTATCGATAGATATAATCACACTTTAAATGCTTCGTATAATGTGCCTATAAACAAAATTCCTTTATTAGACTGGACTAGTCTTCAAACACGATACTCTGCAAATTATTCGTGGCAGGCTTCTCCAAAATCTATACAACAACAAATGGGTAACTCCATCGAAAACTCTAATAATATTCAATTAAATGGTAGTTTCCGTTTATCGAAATTGTATAATAAAATAGGCTATATAAAAGAGCTCGACAGACAAAGCAGAAGAAGATCGCGACAAAGCAGAAATAGTTCAAGAAGCAGATCCGCATCACCACAACAAGAGGATGCAAAAACGGATTCTACTAAGAAAAAAATAGATTATGCTAAAATAATTCTCGATAACTCAATAAGAATTTTAACTAGTGTTAAAGATGTATCATTAACTTATAACGAAAGCAATGGTACCCGTTTACCGGGATTTACTCCCGAACCTAACGCCTTTGGAAGCAGGGTTAGCGATATGGCGCCGGGTTGGGGCTTCGTATTCGGTAGTCAAGAAGACATTCGTTGGAAAGCCGCTTCAAATGGATGGATTACTAGTGATACCTTGATGAATAATCCTTACATCACTAAAACCAATAGTAATTTTAGTTATAGAGTGAAAATTGAGCCGTTTAAAGATTTTAGAATCGAATTAACAGGAAATCAAACTGAGGCAATGACTCATAGAGAATTTTTTAAAGCCGCTATTAATGGTGAATTCTCTGCTTTTAATCCTGTAAATTCCGGTAGCTTCAGCACTTCAATGGGGACATGGAAAACTGCTTTTGAGCCTTTTTCCGATGATAATGTCTCTGAAGCATTTACCAATATGAAAGAGTATCGTCTGGAAATAGCTCAACGACTACAAAACAATAACCCATGGTCGCAAGGCACTGTCGATACTACCGGATTTCCTAATGGTTACGGACCAACTTCTCAGGATGTTTTAATTCCGGCATTCATAGCAGCTTATACAGGTCAATCGGCAACGGGTATCGATTTAAATCCATTCCCAAAAATGCCTTACCCTAACTGGCGACTGAATTTTAATGGCTTAACAAACATCGATTTTATTAAAGAATATTTTAAATCGATAAATATTTCGCATGCTTACCGATCATCATATAATGTAGGTAATTACAATACTAATGTTCAATACATAGAGAGAGAAGGATTTGCCTATGAGAGAGATCAGGCTGATAACTTTTACCCCTCTCGTGAAATATCAGTAATTACTATTTCTGAACAATTTAGCCCGTTAATTGGCATTGATGCTACACTGCATAATAGTTTTATGTTCAGATTCGAGATAAAAAAATCTAGAAATCTATCATTAAGCTTTGTTAATAATCAAATTACCGAAGTAAAATCTAATGAGTATGTTATTGGAACCGGATATCGCTTCAAAGACATCGAATTCTTTATAAAATCAGCACTTGGTGGAAAAAAGAAAAATAAGATGCGTAGCGACTTAAATATTAAAATCGATATGTCGTATAAAGATAATATTACTATTCTTAGACGTATTGACGAAGATATTGCACAGATTTCTGCAGGTAGAAAAATGTTCTCATTAAACGCTTCCGCAGATTAT
>JAYEOD010000002.1:0-6474 GCA_034722575.1 Bacteroidota bacterium
TAAGTCGTTTTTTAGGTTTTATAGGGAATGGATCAGGAAAAGTAATCCATATTTCACTAATTTCATCTTTAGCAAAAACATTTTTAATTTGCTCAATCTGCATTCTTAAAAAGCGAATATTAGTAATGTTTTTCTCTTTGGCTTCGCGTGCTCCTCTGAGCATTCTGTCGCCTTTTATATCCACGCCTATAAAGTTTTTTTCGGGATGTTGCTGAGCAAGCATCAAGCTGTATTCGGCTTTGCCACATCCTAATTCAACTACTATAGGGTTATTATTATTGAAAATATTTTTGCTCCAATTGCCTTGATATTCAAAATCGCCTTGCTGCTCCTTTAATGTTGGCTGAATAATAGTATCGAATTCTAATGATTCGGAATATAATTGTAATTTGTGTTTTGCCACGGAATTATTTTTTGCTGATAAAATATTGAATTAGGCTACTTCTTGCAAAGCCATGCGTCGGGGTAGTTTTCTGTTTTAATAACAGAAAGTTGCGATACAGCTTTTGTTCTTGATATTTCAGAAATAGCGCTAACACGATAAAACCCATATCTGTTTTGCTCTAGCAAAACAGGAGAGAAGCCCGATGCTTTAAGCTCTATAATGTGTTTATTAGCATTTTTGATATTTTTAAACGAACCGGTTATAATATGAAAAGCGCTACTATTAACAATGATAGGTGTTTCTAAAACAGTTTGTTTGTTAGTTTCGGCTTCTGTTTTTATTGGCGTTTCAGTTACGGCTTCTTCGCTAATCTCTTTAGCAGGATGCGAATTGTTATTAGAAATGCTGTTTCCTCCGGTAGGAATAATACTTGTTGTGGTAATATTGAATTTAGCCAACTCTTTACGTTTTTGAGCTAACTTATTTTTAATGTCTTCAATATTAAGAGGTTTGTTTTCTGTCTCATCAATTTTGTCGCCTGTTATTGGTGAAAAATATACTGCGTATTCTGAGTATTTATTTTTAAGATAATTTACATTAAAAATAGTTAACGATCCAACTGCCATAATAGGAACTATTACCGCAGCCCATTTTAATGTGCGTACAAATCCTGTTTTACGATTTGTTTGTATTGGAGAATTTTTAATTTTTTTGTCGAAACGTTCGTAAGGTGTTTCGCGTTTTATCATTGGCGAATTAAAAGGTGTTAAACCAAATGCTTCGGGCAAATAATTTACAGTAGTATTCTGTTCAAATAGTAATTTGTTGTTTTCGTCGCGAAATATTATACCCACTCCCGGAAAGCGAACTTTTTGTTTGTTATTTAATTCGGTATTGCATCGTAACACAAAACGCGAAATAATTTTATTCGCCTCCTTAAAACTGATATTCTCTTCTTCAGCAATATAATTTGCTAAAAGACCATCGTTATTAGTCAGTTTACTGTTAAAAAGAATTTTTTTTGAAGGTGGCACAAAAAGATTCTTCCCACTAAGAATTTCCGACGATTGGTAGTTTGAAATAAAACCTCCTAATTCGGGAATTATTACACATTCATTATTATATAACAGCTCACTTATGTATTTCATGGGTATGGTATTCTCTATCACGAAGTTATCATTTTTTATTAATAAAACAAATATAATTATAAATTAATCAAGTCCTCATAGGTATCAATGCCTTTGCTGTCGGTATTAGTCTCTGCAGCATAAATATTAATATCATTGTCTAACCATCTTAACTGTTCTAGCGATTCCGCAGTTTCGTGTTTCGACTGTGGCATAGCAACAATTTTTTTTAGTACGCTGGCGCGATATCCATAAAGTCCTATATGTTTATAAAAAGTAAAATGTTTTAACCACTCTTCTTTCTTTTCATTTCTGATAAAAGGAATTGCGGCTCTGCTAAACCAAAGTGCTTTTTTGCTGTGGCTAACAATTACTTTTACGATATTTTTGTCATTTAGTTCCTTATTATCATCTATTTTTTTTACCAGAGTGCCTATTTCTACTTTATCATCCTCGAAAATAGAAATAACTTTTTTTATTTGTTCCGGATCAATAAATGGCTCGTCGCCTTGAATATTGATAATAATATCATCGCTATTTTTAGATGGAACCGATTGATATGCTTCAAAACATCTGTCAGTCCCCGACTGATGAGTTTCGGAAGTCATTACTGCTTTTCCGCCGAAATTCTCTACATGCTTAAAAATAGCTGTGTTGTCGGTAGCTACAATAACTTCATTAAATTCTTCTACTTTTTTTGCCTGCTCATAAACCCTCTGTATCATCGAAATCCCCTTTATTATAGCAAGAGGTTTTCCCGGAAATCGAGAGGATGCATAACGTGCCGGTATTATACCTACGAAATTAGACATTGATAAAATATTTTTTTAAATTAAAACAGACCGTTTATTTCAGCGTCAATTTTATTAATAATAGTTCCTAAATCTTCGGGGTTATTTTTGAAATCGATATTATCGGTATCTATCACCAATAATTTCCCGCTATTGTAATTTGCAATCCATGTTTCATACCTGTCGTTCAAGCTTTTCAGGTAGTCGATACGAATAGAATTTTCGTAATCTCTATTCCTCTCCTGAATTTTTCTTACTAACGTAGGAACCGAAGAGCGAAGATATATCAAAAGATCAGGAGCCTTTATTAAGCTGGTCATAAGCTCAAAAAGAGATTGGTAGTTGTCGAAATCTCTTGTGGTCATCAGGCTCATTTCGTGTAAGTTGGGAGCAAAAATATTTGCGTCTTCATAAATAGTTCTGTCCTGAATAACATCCTGATCTCCATTACGTATCTCTAATACTTGTCTGAAACGACTATTTAAAAAATATACTTGGAGGTTGAATGACCAACGTTGCATATCTTCATAAAAACTTTCTAAATATGGATTGGTATCCACATCTTCGTATCTGGGTCTCCAGTTGTAATGTTTTGCCAGTAAGCCGGTTAAAGTTGTTTTACCGGCTCCGATATTTCCTGCAACTGCTATATGCATAATAAATCTTATTTAATTGAACCCTCAAAAGTAGTGTCATTATTTTTAAAATAAAATTTGATTTTCTTTTAAAGATTACAATGGTGTTAATTGTTGAAAATAATTTTATTTTTATTGCTAGTAGCGCCGGTTAAAAAAATTAAAGCGTTTTTAATATGGCGTCAATATACTTTCTGTTATTCGACAGGCGAGGTACTTTATTCTGTCCTCCGAGTTTTCCTTTTTGCTTCATCCATTTATAAAAAGTTTTTTTCGGAAGATTTCGTACCAATGGTTTTTTTAAAACCATATTTTTATAACGTTTTGCTTCATAATCGGAATTTACCGATTTTAGTGCGTTGTCAAATGTCTCGGTAAAGAAATCGATGTTTTTTGGTTGGATAGAAAATTCTATCAGCCATTCGTGCCCGGCATTCTCTTTATCGCTAAAATTAATTGGCGCGGCAGTGTAGTCTGTAATGGCGCCGCCGGTTTTTTTGCATGCAATATCAAGAGCCTTTTCAGCATTATCGATAATCAACTCCTCACCAACTAAATTGATGAAATTTTTAGTTCTTCCGGTTATTTTTATTTTGTATGGCGATATAGAGGTAAAAGTAACTGTATCGCCAATTAAATATCTCCATAATCCGCCATTGGTAGTTATTAATAAAGCATAATTTTTTCCTTTTTCTACTTGGTCTAACGTAAGAGTGGTGGGGTTGTCGTTGTCTAATTCGTTAACAGGAATAAATTCGTAGTAGATGCCGTAATCAAGCATTAAAAGCATGTCGTCAGAGTTTTTATCATCTTGAATTGCAAAAAATCCTTCGCTGGCATTATATGTCTCAAAGTAGTTTATTTCCCCTTTCGGGATGAGTTTGTTGTACTGTGTTTCGTAAGGCACAAAGCTCACTCCTCCATGAAAAAAGACTTCCAAATTAGGCCATACTTCTTTTATATTGTTTGCCTTAGTTATTTCCAGAATTTTTTTCATAAGAACTAAAGTCCACGATGGTACTCCTGAAATATTAGTAACATTATGACCAATTGTTTCGTGAGCTATTTTGTTTATTTTGCTCTCCCATTCATCCATTAATGCTATCGATGAGTTTGGCGTTTTAAGTATCTGTGCCCAAAACGGAAGATTCTGAATTAATATTGCTGATAAATCGCCATCATAATAAGAGGAATTATTTATTTCGGATATATTACAACTGCCTCCCATTACTAAGCCTCTGCCATCAAAAACATTCGACTCGGGATAGTTGTTTAAATATAGCGATATTAAATCTTTTCCCCCTTTAAAATGGCAGTCTTCTAGCGATTCATTGCTTACAGGAATGTATTTGCTTTTGTCGTTGGTAGTGCCTGACGATTTTGCAAACCATTTTATTTCAGTAGGCCATAAAATATTTTGCTCTCCACGTCGTGTACGATCAATATCTTTTTTTAACGAGTCGTAATTGTTTATCGGGATTCTGTTTTTAAAATCGGATAAGGTTTTAATGCTGTTAAAGTCATATTTCTCCCCCCATTCAGTGTCTTCTGCAGTGTCGAGAAGTTGTTTTAAGTTCTCGTATTGTACCTCATTAGGGTATTTTTTAAATAGTTCAATTTGGTGAATACGCTTTTTTACAAACCAAGAGATAAAAGAATTTATTAATGTCATAGTAGTTATTCGTTAGGTGTTGTGCCGAATAGATAAAAAAATTACACTGTTTTTTTATCTATTCGGTATTAATTTCAAAAATACTAAAATGTTTTTAGTATTACCTTATAAACTTCAATATCTTTGACGTAGATTTAAAAAAGATTGAAAGAGATGATAATATTTCCGGGAAGTAAAATAAATATTGGCTTAGAAATTATTAACAAAAGAGATGATGGGTTTCATGATTTAGAGACTGTTTTTTATCCTTTGCCGTGGTCGGATATTATAGAAGGTGTTGTTGCTGAACATGATACTGTTACTTTTAGCGGATTGCATATCGATGGAGATATTGATGATAATTTAATAGTTAGAGCAGTAAATATTTTGCGTAACGATTATGATTTTGAAAAGGTTCATCTGCATCTTCATAAAGTAGTTCCTATGGGTGCCGGATTGGGAGGCGGATCTGCCGATGCAGCAGCAACACTCTTGTTGTTAAATAGTTTGTTTCAATTGGCATTGTCGAGTGATGTTATGGAGGAGTATGCACGTAAATTGGGTAGCGATTGCGCTTTTTTTATTCGTAATAAACCAGTTTTTGCTTGTGGAAAAGGTGATGTTTTTACAGATGTCTCTTTAAACCTTTCGGGATGGAAAATATTGGTTATAAAGCCCAAAGTTCATGTGGGAACAGAAGAGGCTTATGCAGGTGTTGTTCCAAAAAAATCGGGAAATAGTTTGGTTGAAAGTGTTAATAAGCCTGTAAATCAATGGAACGATTTAGTGAAAAATGACTTTGAACAATCAGTTTTTAAAAAGTATCCTGAAATAGAAAGTATAAAAAAATATTTGAAAGAAACCGGAGCCGATTATACGGCTATGAGCGGAAGTGGAGCATCTGTTTACGGACTTTTTTCATCCGAAAAGGAGATACAACAACCTGAAATGGATAATATTATTTCTTGGTGGGGAGAGTTGTGATTTAATAAATTATTTAGGTGCTATTTTTAATAGAAAGAAACTTATTATAGCGAAAACAATGTTAGGGATCCATACCGCCATAAAAGGTGTTATGCTGCCGTATGACGCAAATACTGTGGAGATTTGCATAAAGAGCAGGTAGCTGAATGTTAGTGTAATTCCAATTCCGAGATGCATTCCTATCCCTCCACGTACTTTACGACTAGAAATGGCTACTCCGATTATTGTTAGGATAATATTGGCAAAAGGAAAAGCAATTCTTTTGTGCTTCTCTATTTCGTATTCTGAAACATTGCCGGAACCTTTTAGTTTTTCCTTTTCAATAAATGCTCTTAATTCCCACCAATCCATCGATTTAACGTCTTCTAAGTTAATGATAAAATCTAAAGGCTTTAAAGGGATAATAGTATCGAGTTTCGAGCCTCTTTCAAATGACTCTTCCATTCCATCTATTGTTCTGATAACATAATTATTAAGCCCCCACGACTCACTTGCACTGTCCCACTTAATATAATCGGCAGTTAGTTTCGATACAAGTCCATCTTTGTTAATGCTTTCCAGACAGAATTTTCTTCCCAGATCTCTTTTTTTGTTATATGTTTCTACGTATGTGTGAAGCTCAGGACTAACCTGCATATGGATATTTCGGTTTTCTACCTTTCTGGCATTTTTTATGTATTTCCATCTAAAATCCATCATCACTTCGTTAGTGTGTGGGATGACGAAATTTGAAAGTATAAATGATAATATCCCGATTAATGAAGCTGCAATTATAAATGGTCGCAAAAAGCGTTTAAAACTGATACCACTGCTTAAAATAGCTACTATTTCTGTGTCGGACGCCATTTTTGATGTAAAGAAAATTACAGTGATAAAAGTAAATAGTGCGCTAAACATGTTT
>JAYEOD010000003.1:0-6450 GCA_034722575.1 Bacteroidota bacterium
TAATGCAATTATTAAATCGGGTGATATGAATTTACCTTTTTCATCGATAAACATCACTCTATCAGCATCGCCATCAAAAATAATTCCTAAATCCGATTTGTTTTTAATAACCGCATTTTGAATGTCTTTTACATTTTCCGGTACTAAAGGATTTGCTTCGTGATTTGGGAAAGTGCAGTCTAAATCATCAAAAATATAATGTGGTGTTTCGCCAATAATATCTTTTATTAGTAGTGCCGACATGCCATTACTTAAATCGATAGAGAGATTCAGATTGCTGATGTTGGTGAGATACCCTTTCTGAAATTTGATATATTCCTCTATGAAATCGAATTTTTTAATAATTCCTTTTGTTTGTGAAGGCACTATCTCCAGAGTCTCCACCATCTCTTTAAGCTCTTTTAGTCCGCTATCGAAACCGACAGGAAGTGCTTTTTCGCGAGATATCTTCATTCCGTTATACTCTTTTGGGTTGTGCGATGCAGTAATTACTACACTAGCCTTGAAAGAGTATTTTGCAGTAGCCCAATAAACCATTGGTGTTGTGCATAATTCGGCATTATATACACTGGCTCCGCTATCGGTAATGCCTTTGCAAAGTGATTCAAAAATTTCAGGCGAAGATTCTCTAGCGTCTCTTCCTACTAAAATTTTATCTGTGTTTAATAGTTTAGGGAGAAAAAAACCTATTTTATATACATCTTTTGCGTTAAAGTCTTTGTTGTAAACTCCTCTTATATCATATGCTTTAAATGCTTTCATATATTAATAATTATTTGTTTCGTCATATGTAACTGTCCATAACAGGATAATTATTCTGTATGGACAGTTCGTATGATGATTAGTTTTTACTATGATTGGATAATTATTTTTTAATTTATTTGTGATTATATAAGAATGTATGTTTTATGATTAATTCCAAATTTTTTGTTCGTTTAGGGCTTTTTGGTACTCTTTGGCATTTTTAACATGTTGCCAATAATTCTTTCCAAAGGTATGGTAACCCGAAAAATCTGCTTTAGCGCAAAAATATAAATATTCATGATTTTTATAGTTTAAAACTGCGTCGATAGAGCTGATAGAAGGAAAACAAATAGGACCGGGAGGTAGCCCGTTATATTTATATGTGTTGTAAGGTGAATCTACCTTTTTATGTTTGTTGAGAACTCTATGAATAGAAAAATCTTTAAGAGCATAAATTAATGTAGGATCAGCTTGCAGTTTCCATCCTTTTTTAAGTCTGTTAATATATACTCCGGCGACTTTTGTTTTTTCGTCGTTCTTTGCAGTCTCTTTCTCTACAATAGAAGCTAAAATAATAACCTCTTCGCGTGTCATATTTTGCATTTTAGCTTTACTAATTCTCTCTTCAGTCCAGAATTTTTTATATTCCGATAGCATTCGTGTAAGAAAATCTTCTATCGAAACAGTCCAGTAAAATTCGTATGTATTTGGAATAAAAAGTGTTTTAATGTTTTCTTTTGTAAATCCTAATTTATTTATATATACACTGTCGTGCATTTTATTGTTAAATGCGGCAGTGTCGAACTCTAATTGTGATGTAATACGTGTTGAGAGCCCTTCTAAGGTTCTAATATTATTAAAAATTACATTTACCGGAGTTTGTAATCCTGCTCTAAGTGTGTTTATAAGTTGATTGTTGGTCATGTCAGGAGTAATAATGTAATGTCCCGGTTTAATATTGTTTGCGTAATCTTTTTTTAAGGATAACCATTCAAATGTTTTGCGGTTTTTTATTATCCCGCGAGAATAGAGGTCTTTTTTTATTTCATCAAAAGATTCTCCTTTTTTTATGAATAGGCTAACCGATTTGTTGTCCGGACTCCAGGTGTTTAAATCAAAAAGTGTAGTGTATATTTTGTATGCATATACTCCTCCTATCACAAGTAATAATAGAATTATTGTTCGTATTATAACATATCCTTTAGAGTGAGGTTTTTTTGTTCTCTTATTTTTGTTCCCGTATTTTGAAAGATAATAACTCATGTTAAATGTTTTTTTGCAAAATTAATGTTTTGGGTTAATCAATTGTAAAGAAAATTCAGTTATCCACTGATTATTTTTATAAACCCAATCTTTTTTCTTCCCTGTAATGTTGAAGTTTCTTGATTGAAATAGCTTTATGCTTTCAGTGTTCTCTTCAAGAATATTGCAATAGAGTTGATGTAATTTTAAGGTGTCAAAACAATATTCGATAAGTAAATCTAGCGATTCGCCGGCAAGCCCTTGTTTTCGGAATTCTTTACGTATCATAATTCCTATTCCTGCTCTTTGATTAAAAGGATCGAAATCGAATAGATCTATTGTTCCTATACTAATATCTTGTTTCGTAAAATCTATCATCAAACGTAGTTGTTTGGCGGTATATATATCCTGTCCGCCATTCATAACATATTGTTCTAATGTGAATTTAGAAAAAGGTACTTGTGTATTCCCTAAATGCCATAATTCCATATCGTTTTCCCACTGATATAGAAGTTCGGCATCATTTAAATCTAAAGCTCGTAAAGCAATATTTTCCCCTTTAATAAACATAATGCTAATTGTTTTATTGTTATTTGTTATAAATCAATTTCTCCTGTAAAAACACATTTTGTCGGACCTTCTAACCAGATGTTTTTATAGCTGTCAAACGATTTTTCAAACCAAACTCGTAAATCACCCCCAAAGGTAGTGATGTTTACCATACCTTTTGATAAGTGTTTTTTCTCAGCATAAGCAATAGCCGTAGCTGTAACGCCGGTGCCACACGAAAGGGTTTCGTCTTCTACTCCTCTTTCAAAGGTCCTTACAAATAGCGAATCTTTTTTTATTTGTGCAAAATTAACGTTGGTGCCTTCTTTACGATAATTTGTTCTGATTTGTTTCCCTTCATTATAAACATCAATTTTTAAAACGTCTTCAATAAATTTGATGTAATGAGGTGAGCCGGTATCTATAAAAAAATCCTCTTTTTCGTTAATTATGGTGTTTACATCATTAAGTTTTAATTTAATGATGTAATTATTTTTATTAAGAATTTCGGCTCTGTGTAGCCCATCAGTAGCTTCAAAAATAGTGTCTGTTTTAATGATGTTTAATTTTTTAGCAAAAGCAACAACGCAACGTCCTCCATTCCCACACATCGATCCTTCGTAACCATCAGAATTATAGTATGTCATACTAAAATCATATTTTTTACTTTTTTCAAGAAGGATAAGTCCATCTGCACCAATTCCTAAGTGGCGGTTACATAATAATGCAATTTGTTTGGTGGTAAGGATTGTTTTATGATCTATATTATTTATCATAATAAAATCATTTCCTGCACCATGATATTTATAAAAGTTGAGCTTCATAAATTTTGTCTCGGATTTATTTGTTTGCGAATATAATAAATTGTCAACAATAATTGTTTTTGTATGGCTTATATAACAACTGATTTATCTTAACGTTCTTTAACAATAACAAAATACTATGTGCTGCAATATTTACGTTTGATTTTGATGTTTTAGCTTTATTGTTATTCTATTTTTAGAATAGTCGGTTTGTATCGGTTGATATTGTTTGGGAGATAGGGTAGCGGTTAAGATAAATGTAGATAGTGATGTGGATGCATATAATAATTCTATTATTTAATAACAGAACGAAAGCCCACTATGGATTTAGATGATAAATCATTGATAAATAAAAAATATTTTATAAGATTCTTTTGGATTAAGAAAATAAAATAAGTAAATTGCTTGATTATTAACAAGAAATAAACGAAAGGAGCGTAGTTTGAGACAACTGAAAATAACAAAATCTATTACTAATCGTGAAACAGCTTCGTTAGATAAGTATCTTCAGGATATAGGGAAAGAAGATTTGATTACTGCTGAGCAAGAAGTTGCTTTAGCACAACGTATTAAAAGTGGTGATGATATTGCACTTGAGAAACTCTGTAAGGCTAATTTACGATTTGTTGTTTCTGTTGCAAAGCAATATCAAAGTCAAGGGCTTAGTTTGCCCGATTTAATTAATGAAGGGAATTTGGGTTTGATAAAAGCCGCTAAGCGTTTTGATGAAACGCGTGGTTTTAAATTTATTTCGTATGCCGTATGGTGGATACGTCAGTCTATTCTTCAGGCTTTGGCAGAACAATCAAGAATTGTTCGTTTACCATTGAATCAAGTTGGTTCGATAAATAAAATTATGAAAGAGAAGGCTAAATTAGAACAAATACTTGAAAGACAGCCTTCTGAAAGTGAGCTTGCAGAGGCACTGGATCTTCCGGTAGAAAAGGTGAAGTCAACATTAAAAATTGCTACAAAATATGTCTCTATGGATGCTCCTTTGTTGCATGATGAGGATAGTAAGTTTCTTGATGTGTTTGTTGTGGATAATGCCCCGAATACTGATGATAATTTAGTCCAGAAATCGCTTACTAAAGAGATACAGCGCTCTTTATCTACTTTAAGTGAGAAAGAGAGGGATGTTATTAATTTATATTATGGGATAGGTAAAACTCATGGTATGACTCTTGAAGAAATAGGTGATAAATTTGATTTGACTCGAGAAAGAGTAAGGCAAATAAAAGAGAAGGCTATTAGAAAGCTGAAAAATAACTCAAGAAGCAGACTATTGAAGGCGTACCTTGGTCAATAAGTAAAATAAATATTCAGAGAGGTTAATTCAGACCTCTCTTTTTTATACTTTTGTATTAGTACTCAAAATAAACTCAAAATACTCAAATAAATTATTTGTTTTATGGATAAACAAGATGATAAAAAAACGGTTTCTAATCATCAGTTCAATGAATTGTTAAAAGATTGGAATAAAGAGGAGCGAATAGCCTTGGAATTTAATCAGATAATTGGGAGGTTGTGGTTTGAAAAATCTATTGAATTGATACTGTTTCGTCGTCAATTACTTGATCGTGGAGCTCATAGTGTTTTACATAAACATTCTTATGCAGAAAAAATAATAGGTTATAATCTTAAGGTTTCGGATTCATTATTAATAGCTAAAGCAATTTTTGAAATTAATGTCTCTCCGGCCAGAATAGATATTGGTCGTTTAAACAGAGAGTGGGTAGAAGAAGGAAAGAATTACAGGGATGTTCGCGAATTTGTTGGTGATAAATTGCGTAATATTATAAATGTGCCACCAAGAAGTAGTAAGATACAAGATGTTATTTTGTACGGTTTTGGTAGAATTGGTCGTTTGGTTGCGCGTCAGCTTATTGCTCAGGCAGGTGATGGTTCGCGATTACGACTTCGTGCTATTGTTACACGAAGTAATAGTGCCGAAGATTTATACAAACGTGTCTCTCTTTTCAGAAAAGATTCTGTTCATGGTAGTTTTGAAGGTATCGCTGTAGAGGATATTCAAAATAAAATGTTATTGGTAAATGGTCATCAAATTCATATGATTGCAGCAAATAATCCGGAGGATATAGATTATACAAAATATGGTATAAAAGATGCCTTGCTTATTGATAATACCGGAGTCTATCGCGATAGAGAAGGATTGATGCTTCATAAAAAAGCTAAAGGGGTTAGCCAAGTTTTGTTAACGGCTCCCGGAAAAGGAGATATCCCAAATATTGTTTATGGTGTAAATCAAGGTTCTAAGAAATGGGATCTTACTAAAGAACCCATTGTTTCGGCAGCATCATGTACCACAAATGCTATTGTGCCTACATTAAGTTTGTTAGAAAAAGAGTATGGAATTGTTAGAGGGCATGTCGAGACAATACACTCCTATACAAACGACCAAAATTTATTGGATAATTTTCATAAAAAGAGTCGTAGAGGGCGTTCCGCGGCTCTAAATATGGTGATAACTGAAACGGGCGCAGGTAAGGCTGCTGTAAAAGTGATTCCTGCCCTTGAAGGTAAATTAACAGCCAATGCAGTAAGAATCCCAACTCCAAATGCTTCTTTAGCTATATTGTCGTTACAGCTTAAGAAAAAAGTCTCGTTGGATGAAATTAATGAGCTTATGAGAGCAGTCTCTCTTCATGGCAATTTAACAGAACAGATACGTTTTATGGCGTCAAGTGAATTGGTGTCTTCTGATATTATTGGTGATTCTTGCGCCAGCGTGTATGATAGTTTGGCTACAAAAGTAAGTAACGATGGAGAGAGTGTTGTGTTGTATCTGTGGTATGATAATGAGTTTGGTTATACTAATCAGGTTGTTAGACTTGCTAAGCATGTTTCAGAAGTAAAGAGCTATAGATATTATTAAACAAATCATGTGTGATTTGTGTTTTTGTTATTGCCCGAAATTATAAAAAAGTTATGTTGTTTTTAATGATTTCGGGCGCTAGTTGATACATCTACGATAATAAATGTTGAATAATGTTTATAATATAATTGTTTTTATCTATCTTAGTACATGTTATAAAATATTATCATGATTATGGAATTAAAGTTCGAACGTTTTTTGAATATTTTAGTAGCA
>JAYEOD010000004.1:0-6434 GCA_034722575.1 Bacteroidota bacterium
AATTCTGTATCTTTTTCCGTTTTTCTTCACTTAAAATTTTAACCGTAGCTATGGCTATGCTTAAAATTTGAAGATTGAAAAACAAAAAAATATTTTGAATTTATACAGGGTATTTTGAAATTTAATTGGTATTATAAAAAAGGAGGGCTGATTATCAGACCTCCTTTTTTGATATTACGATTTGTTAAAATAACAAATTAATTTCTGTAGTGTTATTTTTCTTCACTATAATTTTCGATAGGCTCGCAAGTACACGTTAAATTACGATCGCCAAAACCATCATCTACTTTGGTAACAGCAGGCCAGTATTTATCCATAATATTGCACTCTATAGGAAATGCAGCTTGTTTTCTTGTGTATGGATAGTTCCATTCGTCTAAAGAAGTCATCTCGCAAGTGTGAGGCGCATTTTTAATAACATTGTTCTCTTTATCAGCTTTGCCCTCTTCAATTTCTCTAATCTCTTCTCTGATTTGAATCATTGCGTTGGTAAATCTTTTAATTTCTGTAATAGATTCACTTTCGGTAGGCTCTACCATTAAAGTTCCGTGTACCGGAAATGCTATTGTTGGAGCATGAATACCATAATCTTGTAAACGTTTTCCTATTTCTGTTACAGAAACATTTGCCGAGTGAAGGAATTCGTTACAGTCGAGTATAAATTCATGTGCACAGCGATCATTATGTCCTGTGTATAGAATTTTGTAATGATCTTTTAATACGTCTTTAATATAGTTAGCATTTAAAATGGCATAGCTTGTTGCATCTTTAACACCTTTACCTCCAAGTGTCTTAATATAACCGTATGTAATAGGTAATATTGATGGACTACCAAATGAAGCAGAAGAAATTGCTTTTAGTGCTTTTTCGCCACCTGTTTTAACAATAGGATTTGATGGAAGAAATGGCATCAGATGTTTTTTTACTCCAATTGAACCAACTCCCGGGCCGCCACCACCATGAGGAATACCAAAAGTTTTGTGAAGGTTAAGGTGGCATACATCAGCGCCAATAAATCCAGGGTTAGTGTGACCAACCTGAGCATTCATATTAGCTCCATCCATATAAACTTGTCCGCCATTTTCATGGATGATTTTCACTAATTCGAGGATGCTCTCTTCAAAAACACCGTGAGTAGAAGGATATGTAACCATAATAGCAGCAAGGTCATCAGAGTGTTGCTCTGCTAGCTCTTTTAGATGGTTAATGTCGATATTTCCTTTTTCATCACATTTTACAATAACAACTTTCATGCCTGCCATTACTGCACTTGCAGGATTTGTTCCGTGTGCAGACGCCGGTATAAGGCAAACATTTCTGTGTTTATCGCCTCGGTCAATATGGTATTTGCGAATCGTCATTAAGCCGGAATATTCTCCTGCCGCTCCTGAGTTAGGCTGAAAACACATAGTGTCGAAACCGGTTATTTCGCTAAGGTCTTTGTTTAGATCATCAATTAAAAATTTATACCCCTCAGCTTGGTTTAGTGGCACAAATGGGTGAATTGCACCAAATTCAGGCCAACTTAAAGAGAATATATGTGCGGCAGCATTTAATTTCATTGTGCATGATCCTAAAGGAATCATTGTGCGGTTAAGTGCTAAGTCTCTGTTTTCAAGACTCTTCATATAACGCATCATATCAGTCTCTGAGTGATATTTGTTAAAAACCTCTTGGCTTAAGAAGTCGCTTGTACGTTGAGAATCTTTTGCAATAGTTTCGATGTTATCGCAGTCGTTATTGCAAATAAAGTCTTTATGTTGAACATCTTTTGCTTCGGCTAAAACAGATAATATAGTATTGATATCTTTTAAAGATGTAGTTTCATCAATACTTATTCCTATATTCTTCTCGTCAAAATATCTGAAGTTGATTTTGTTTTTTATTGCAATATCATTGATATCACTCATCTTAACATCTTCAGGAATTTGAATTTTTAATGTGTCGAAGAAAAATTCATTTTGTTGTTTATATCCGTATTGTTTAATTTCATTGTTAAGCACACCGGCGAGTATATTAATATGACGAGCAATCTCTTTTAATCCTTCCGGACCGTGATATGCAGCGTAAAAACCTGCCATTATAGCTAATAAAGCTTGTGCAGTACAAATATTTGATGTGGCACGCTCGCGTTTAATATGTTGTTCGCGAGTTTGTAACGCCATTCTTAAAGCAGGATTACCAATTTTATCTTTAGATATACCGATAATTCTTCCCGGAATATTACGTTTCAGACTCTCTTTAGCAGCTAAAAATCCTGCGTGAGGGCCACCATATCCCATAGGAACACCAAAACGTTGTGAAGAACCTACTACTACATCAGCACCCCATTCTCCGGGAGCGGATAGTAATGTTAAGCTTAAAATATCTGCTGCAACAACAAATAGTCCTTCAACATCATGAATTTTTTCAACAAGTTTTTCATACTTATTGATAGCTCCATTAGCGTCAGGATATTGTACTAATGAACCAATAAATGTATTGTCAATTTCAATTGTATTATAATCGCCTATAACAAGTTCGATATTCAAAGGATTAGCACGTGTTTCCATCACGGCTATTGTTTGAGGTAATACATTTTCGGAAACGAAAAATTTATTTGCACCTGCTTTTTTCGCTTTGCGCGAACGAGCATTAAGGGCTAATATCATTGCTTCGGCAGCTGATGTTCCTTCGTCTAATAGCGAGCAGTTTGAAATTGGCATTGCTGTTAAACTCGAAATCATTGTTTGGAAATTTAACAATGCTTCTAAGCGTCCTTGCGAAATTTCTGCCTGATATGGAGTGTAAGAGGTGTACCAACCCGGATTTTCTAAAACATTTCTTTGTATTACTCCGGGAGTAATAGTATTATAGTATCCTAATCCTATGTAAGAATTATAAATTTTGTTTTTGCTTCCAATCTCTTTTATCAGATTCAGATATTCAAATTCATTTAATCCTTCTTTTAAATCTAAATCTTTTTTTAGTTTTATTGATGATGGAACTGTTTCGTCAATAAGTTGTTCAAGAGAGTTAACGCCTATCTTTTGTAGCATCTCTTTCTCTTCCTCTTTGCGAGGTCCTATATGCCTTTTGGTAAAGTTATTAGATAACATATGTGTTTATTTAATCGTAGAACATTTTTTTTTAAACTTCAAGCGCAAAGGTAAAAATCTTATCTAAATATTTGTTCTAAATAGAGAGAATTGTTATCTGAATAACATGATAAAAAAAGCCGGCTATACTTTAAAAATATAGCCGGCGTTATGCTTGAATATTATTGTACCAATTAAACATCAAAATACCCGATAAATTCTTCATCTTTTCCAGTTTTACCGCACTTAAAATTTGAAGATTGTAAAACAGAAAAATATTTTGAATTTATGTCGGCCATTTTGAAATTCAATTGGTATTATTTGATTTTCTTTAATACATCTAAAGTAAGAGCCCAGAATTTTGCAACCGTTTCAATATTTATTGCTTCAGCAGGAGAGTGAGCTCCTCTGATATCGGGGCCAAATGAAATCATGTCCATATTTGGATATGTCTCGCCTATTAAACCGCACTCTAATCCTGCGTGGATGGCGAGTACTTTTGGTTTTGTAGAAAATAATTTTTCGTATGATTCTTCTGTGATTTTAACAATTTCAGAATTTGGATTAGGCGCCCATCCCGGATATCCTTCACCACTGATGATTTTAGAGCCGGTAAGTTTAAATGCAGCCGTTACCATATCTTTTACATTGTCTTTGGCAGATGTAACAGAACTACGTTGGCTTGTAGTAATATAGAAATGGTCTTCTTTAGTTTTTACAGCAGCAAGGTTTGTTGATGTTTCAACAAAATTGTCGATATCTTGCGACCATGCTATTACGCCGTGAGGACAGCTATATAATGAGTTTAATAGATTTTTTTGCGATTTTAAATCAACTACAGTAGCCGGTAATTCTGTATTTTCAATCTCAATAGTAACGCCTGCATCTGTATTATGGAATTCATCTTTTACGATAGCATCCATCTCTTTGATATAATTTTTTAATTCATCTTCTTTAGCAGCAGGAATTGTAACAATAGCAGATCCCTCGCGAGCAATTGCGTTACGTAAGTTTCCGGCATTAAACTCATTAAAACGAAGACTTAAATTTTCAGCTCCATTCCATAAAATACGCGAAAGGATTTTATTAGCATTTCCGCGTCCTTTTTGTATATCATCACCAGAGTGTCCGCCTTGTAGCCCCGAGATTTTTATCTTAAAAGCTTTATGGTTATTAGGTGTTGTTTCTGTAGTAAAAGGCATCTCTATTAGAGTGTCTATTCCACCGGCACATCCAATAAATAATTCTCCATCATCTTCCGAGTCGAGGTTTAGTAGTATATCACCTTTTAAAAATCCGGGTTTCAGACCAAAAGCGCCTGTTAATCCTGTCTCTTCGTCAACTGTAAATAAACATTCTAAAGCAGGATGTTCTATATCTGTTGCTACAAGTAGGGCTAGTTCTGCTGCCATTCCTATACTGTCGTCAGCACCTAGTGTTGTTCCTTGTGCTTTTATCCAACCATCTTTAATAATAGGTTGAATAGCATCGTTATCGAAGTCGAACTCTATGTCAGCATTTTTTTCACAAACCATATCCATATGGCTTTGTAATACTACAGTTCTTTTGCTTCCGTTAGTTGCCGCTTTGCGGATTAATACATTACCTATTTCGTCTTGTTCGTGGTCAAGATTATTTTTTTTTGCGAAATCGAGTAAGTATTTTATTATTTTTTCTTCCTTTTTTGAAGGACGAGGAACTTTTGCTATCTCTAAAAAGTATTTCCATACCTCTTTAGGTTCTAGTTGTGCTATCTCTTTTTGCATATCATTATTTTTTATTGATAAAAGCAAATGTATGAGTTTCGCTTTCGATAACCAATATTCAATTACAGATTTTTTAGTTTTGTGATAGTCTCTGTAGGATTTTTTGAATTGAATACCGCGCTACCTGCTACTAATACATCTACTCCGGCATCGATAAGTTTTTTACTGTTTTCTAAAGTGGCACCACCATCGAGTTGGATAAGTGTTTTGCTGTTTGATTTGTTAATCATCTGTTTTAAAACAGATATTTTTTTGTATGAGTTATTTATGAATTTTTGTCCGCCAAATCCCGGGTTTACAGCCATTATTAATACCATATCAACATCATCTAAAATATCTTCAACTACCGAAACTGGAGTGTGTGGATTTAATGCTACACCGGCTTTCATTCCATTGTCTTTTATTATCTGAATTGTACGGTGAAGATGTTTGCATGCTTCGTAATGAACAGTGAGGATATCGGCCCCCGCATCTGCAAAATCTTTTATATAGCGATTCGGATTTTCAATCATCAGATGAACATCGAAAGGTTTTGTAGCATGTTTTTTCATCTTTTTTATTACAGGCATTCCAAAAGTGATATTTGGCACAAACATTCCGTCCATAATATCAAGGTGGAACCAATCTGCATCACTCTGATTTATCATTTCTATTTCCGCTTGCAGATTGGTGAAATCTGCTGACAACATTGATGGGGATATTAAATAACTCATACGTTTATAATTAATTGTTGTAAGAACATGTAAATTTAAGCAAAAAAAAAGAGAGACACTTAAGCCTCTCTTTTTTATTATCCAAGATATGTTTTTAATATTTTACTTCTTGAAGTGTGTTTCAGTCGTCGAATTGCTTTCTCTTTAATTTGACGAACTCTTTCTCTAGTAAGGTCGAATTTCTCGCCTATCTCTTCCAGAGTCATTGGATGACCGGCATTTAATCCGAAATACAATTTCACAACATCTGCTTCGCGTTGTGTTAGAGTACTAACTGCTCTGTTAATCTCTTTTCTCAGAGATTCGTAAAGTAGTTCTGTTTCAGGAGTGGGACCTTCGTTACTTTTCATAACATCATACATGTCATTGTCTTCGTCCTGAATTAAAGGTGCGTCCATTGATACGTGACGACCGGAATTACGCATAGATTCTTTTACCTCATTCTCGGTAATTTCAAGAATATCAGCAATTTCTCCTTGTCTTGGTGCTCTTTCGTGCTCCTGCTCAAGTTTAGCGTATGCTTTATTGATTTTGTTGATAGAACCAATTTTATTCAGCGGCAAACGAACAATACGCGATTGTTCTGCTAATGCCTGAAGAATAGATTGGCGAATCCACCATACAGCATATGAGATAAATTTAAATCCACGTGTTTCATCAAATCGTTGAGCTGCTTTAATTAGCCCCAGGTTTCCCTCGTTGATAAGGTCAGGTAAGCTTAATCCTTGGTTTTGGTACTGTTTTGATACAGATACTACAAAACGTAAATTAGCTTTTGTTAATTTTTCCAAAGCGCTTTTATCACCTTGCTTAATTTTTCTGGCCAAATCAACTTCTTCTTCGGCGGTTATTAAATCCACCTTTCCTATCTCTTGCAA
>JAYEOD010000005.1:0-6370 GCA_034722575.1 Bacteroidota bacterium
GGTATTAATATTAACCGACTTTAGTAGTCCTTCTGCTGAATAGTTGCCGCTATTTTTATATTTTGAAATAAACTTTTTTAAAGCAGAGTGAATATTAGTAAAATAATCATCCCCCTTACGATGAAGATAATTTATCACCTCTACTTTAGAATTTCTGTCGTCAGGATTATTTAGTAATGACAATACAGCCATCAAGAAATGCAAATCAGGCGAGCTGCTAAGCAGTAACGATTCGGCAGAAATAACATCAATACCAACTTCTAATAATTTTTTAGATATCAGCACCCCCTCTTTGTTGCTACGACACAATACCGCAATATCAGAATGTTTATAACCTTGCGTTACGATATCATCAATCTTTGTTATCAGAGCATTCAGATGCAACTCTTCTCTAACGCCCTCTTTTTCGACAAAAGTCACAGATACTGCGCCACCGTTTTTTTTAGAATTTTGTTTATGTTCTACATAAACTTTTTTCAGATCATCAGAAAAATAGCCCTTTTTTACAAAAGAGAAAAACTCATTATTAAAATTCACAATATTTTCTCTGGAGCGATAATTATCGTTAAGCGATTTAAAATCGTAATTAGAAGCTAACGCCCTACCTGTTCCAACAGGATCAGCAACACCCGATTTATCATATATTTCGGGCAGAGAGCTAAACTGTTCTACTTCTCCCCCACGCCAGCGATAAATCGCCTGCTTTCCGTCGCCCACAATAAGACTCAAATTCCCATTTGCCAATCCATTTTCTACTAAAGGGAGCAAATTATTCCATTGCAATACAGAGGTATCTTGAAACTCATCGATAAAATAATTCTCATATTTTTCACCTAAGCGCTCATAAATAAAAGGAACTGGTTGTTTTACCACCTCTGCAATACGTTTATTAAATTCAGAAATATGCACCAGGTCATTCTCACTTTTTACATCCTCCAAATATTTTTCAATTTTTTGCAACACAGCCAAAGAGAAGAGATTCTGACGTATCAATAAATAAAGATAATATTTCTCCTCATGCTTATCGCGATGTTCCTCTATCCTTTTGTAAAACCTCACCAAATCGGGAGCGACATTTTCCACAGCACTCTTTTCGTCAGCAGTAAGTTTTGAAGCAAAATATTTATCTTCATAAACAAATTTATAAGAGTAAGAATTACCTGCAGGTTGCGAAAAATCTTTTTTATAAAACCGTTCGAAATATTTATAAATGCCGGAAGTGCCTCTAAAAAAAGCTTTCGGAGGAATATCTTTCATCAACTTTACAGCTTCACACCCTATGTCGAATAAAAATTTTTCAAAAGCATTAATATGTTTCAACAAATTCTTATCCATATCGATATATCGTTGTAACGAGATATCGTCTAACTTACGAATATATTTTATCCCATCTTCACGATGCAAAATACCGGCAAACTCAATTAACAGATTATCAATACGCCAGGCTTTATCATCATCGACACGTTTTTCGAGAAAATCGATAATAAAATCGCCAAACTCTTTATCCTGTCCAATATCATCGAGTAGTAAATCTACAGCTTTTTCAACCAAATCATCACTTTCCAAAACCACTTCAAAATTCTGCGGCAAGCGCAAATCAAAAGCAAAAGAACGAATTACGCGATGCATCAAACTATCAATAGTAGAGACAGCAAACTCGGAATAATTATGAAGAATTCGTTTCAACACCTTTTCAGCGCGTCTGTTAATTTCAGGAATTTTCAATCTATCACTCTCTTCCAGAGCATCAACAATTTGTTTAAGGATATGATATTTTTCTTGTTGCTCTCCTTTAGCAGGATCAAAAACCGCTAATATCTCAAGATACTCTATTATTCTCTGCTTCATTTCATCAGCAGCTTTATTAGTAAAGGTAATAGCCAGTATCCTATTATATTTATCGGGATTACTAATAACTAAAAAAAGAAATTCTTTTACAAGAGTAGTAGTCTTCCCCGATCCTGCAGATGATTTATATACTTTAAGATTTCGCATAAGTAAACAATAAAAGAAGTGATTTTTTTCTGATTAAACAATTTCAATTTTCGATTTAAAAATCAAATTTAAACAATATTTATGGGTTAAATAAATTTGAACTTTATCACAACAACTAACAACAACTCTTAAATCCTCAAGCCTAAACATAAATAGATGGCAATCACCACATCACTCTTTAAAAAACATTTTCTTTTTAAATAACAACTATTTTAAAAAAAACTCACTCAACAACTCCCCATAAACAGCAGCAATAAAACAGAAGTTTTTACGCTACGCCGCTCTTATACCAAATGATTCAGCCTCAAAATCACAAAACACTACATAACTAGCGAGCTTTTAGAATTAATTTTTTTAAAAAAAAGTGATGTTTTTTTTTAAAAAAGTTTTGTGAGTTAAATAATATTTGTATATTTGCAATGAGACGTTAGCAATCTTTCCTCTTTTTGTAACGTCTCTAGGGGGTTAGTGAAGGTCGCCTTCTTTTCTTAAGAAGGCGGCTTTTTTTTGTCTAATCGACACCTGATTTTTTTCTTTTTCCATTAAAATTCAATTATTATACGTGATCCATAGTATGTTCCATAATATTTTTTTTATTTTTACATTTCAATAATGTATCTTTTTAATAAAGGCAACTCTTCATGGGGCAACCAAACTTATCTAATCGCGACCATTTTACATCTAAAGCAGGTGCTATTGCTGCAGCAGCAGGTTCTGCAATTGGCTTAGGAAATATATGGCGTTTCCCTTACATAACCGGTCAAAACGGTGGCGCTGCTTTTATTTTAATATATCTAGTCTTTGTTATTTTTATCGCCATCCCCGTGTTACTATCAGAGTTCACCATTGGTCGCAAAGCACAACGCAATGCTTTCGGGGCGTTTAAACTACTCAAGCCCAATCAACCATGGTATCTTATTGGCGTAATGGGAATTTTAGGTGCTTATATGATTCTCTCTTTTTACAGTACAGTTGCCGGTTGGACTTTAGAATATTTATATAGCTCTATAACAAATAGTTTTTCTGGAAAAACTCCAGATATACTCACTTCAGAATTTGATATTTTCGTTTCTAGCGGATGGAGACCCATTATTTGGCAAATAGTTTTTATGACACTTACTGCCGGGATAGTTATTATGGGAATAAAAAAGGGCATAGAAAAGTTTTCTAAAATACTTATGCCAATCCTAGTGCTTTTAATTGTTGCCTTAGCTATCCGCTCTGTTACCTTACCGGGATCGGCTGCAGGCTTACGATTTCTTTTCGACCCCGATTTCTCGAAAATTACTTCTAATGTAATTATTCAAGCATTGGGACAAGGTTTTTTCTCTCTTAGTATTGGTATGGGAGTATTAATCACCTACGGCTCATATATTCAAAAAAGCGATAACCTTGGAAACAGCGCTGTAATAGTAGCCCTTTTAAATAGCTCCTTCTCTATTTTGGCCGGTATAGCCATTTTTCCGGCAGTGTTTGCTTTTAATATTGAACCTGCCAGCGGCCCCGGATTGGTATTTATTACGCTGCCAAATATTTTTAACCAAATGCCAATGGGATATTTTTTCTCGTTGCTGTTTTTTGCCCTGCTTACTATTGCTGCATTAACATCTTCTATTTCGGTACTGGAAGTGGTGGTAGCTTATGCTACAGAACAGTTAGGATGGACAAGAAAAAAAGCCACCATAATTGGAGCGGTTTCCATTACTGCCACAGGAATACTATGCACTATGTCGCAAGGCCCGTGGAGCGAGTTACAATTATTTGGTAAAAACATCTTCGATATTTTAGACTACACCTCTGCAAATATTCTTCTTCCGCTGGGCGGTTTCTTTATAGTGATATTTTTAGGATGGGTAATAGGACCGGCAAGTGCAAAAGCAGAAATCACAAACAATGGAACTACAAGGAGTATATTTTTTGGACTGTATATTTTTATTATCCGATATATAGCACCAATAGCAATAGCCGCAGTATTTTTAAACGGTTTAGGAGTTTTTGGATAACAACTCAATATTATTGTTGATTATTGATAAAATTGCGAATTACAAAATCACAATTTTATCAATAGATTCTGCTTTTTTGTAGCGAGTAATCACCTCATCAGCGCTAAGTATAACTTCTTTTCCCGACACGCTAAGGTACTTTCCTGTTTTCGACTTGCGATATGCCACCACTGCCTCTTCGCCAAAGAGAGCCTGCACCTGCGCTAATAATTTGGGGGTATTGGGAATAATAAATTTAAATAGATACAAGCTCGGCCATTGATGCTCCTCATCAAGTTTTTTTCTTAGCGCATTATATTTATCACTACTCATATTTTTTAATCTTATTCTAAATTATTTTTTTTACAAAAAACTAAACAATTTTTATCTTCTCATCGTCAATCTCAATAATATCTCCTTTGTACAGCTTTTTTCTGCGACGCATCTCTATATCTCCGTTTACCGAAACAATTCCCTCGTCAATAATCTCAAAAGCCCGACCGCCGGTTTCTGCAATACCCATCGCCTTAAGAAGCTGATTTAAGGTAATAAGCTCTGTCTCTAATTCAAATTCTATCATAGCCTTATTTTTTTTTTGCAAAAATAGGGTTTTTAACTGTGAATAGTTTTAACACATGGCAAAAACTGAAAAATAAGTTGAGGTTGAGATTGAGGTTGAGATTGAGGTTGAGGTTGAGGTTGAGGTTGATTGCGACACCTTCGGTGTGATTGGTTGATTGGATGATTGTGGTATCTTCGATGCGATTGGATGAATAAGGCTGAGATATGCAATTGAAATAAAGTTTTTAACAAGTCCGCTAAAAGCGGGCTAAAGGTTTCATTGCCGCATATTTAAACACCCGGATGAATTCGGGTGCTAGGCTGATATTTTTGTCATCGGATTAAACGGATTATTTTCATCGAATTAATCGAATTAAACTATTTTTTTTGTTTTGCCGGAAGAGTGGGGATTTTGATTGTAATTTGTTACGCGTTATTTGATTGTCAACCAACCACATCGCAGGTATTGCAATCAACCAATCAACCAATCAATCAACCAATCGCACCAAAGGTGCCACAATCAATCAATCAATCAATCAATCAATCAATCAACCAATCAATCAATTCATTTTTATTGTATAATCGTATCATTTATTCTCTCAATCCTGTCTAAAACAGATAAAATCATTTTATATATTATAGCGATAAGTTAAAAAACTTTTTACCTTTGCGACTAAATTTTCACGCTAAGTTTTTAAGTCTAAAATGCTGAAAACAAAAAAGTTAAAGATAATTGCCGATGATAAGATACCTTTTTTGAAAGGTGTGCTGGACTCCTCGGCTTCTATAGAATACCATTCCGGGGCAAAAATTTCCAATTCTATTATTTCCGATTCTGATGCTATGTTGTTGCGAACACGCACAAAGTGCAATGCTACTCTTTTGCATAACAGCAATGTAAGCTTTATTGCTACTGCCACAATTGGTTTTGATCATATCGACACAAATTACTGTGCAAAAAATAATATCACATGGAAAAATTCTCCCGGCTGCAACTCCTCTTCGGTAATGCAATATATTGCTTCGGCTCTGTTATACATATCCGAAAAGGAAAATAAACCATTGAACAAATACACTGTTGGCGTTGTTGGCGTAGGACATGTGGGTACAAAAGTTGCTCGTTTAGCCGATATTCTGGGATGTAAAGTTTTGCAAAATGACCCTCCGCGTGCTGAAAACGAAAACGATTTTAAACATACAGAACTCTCCGATCTGCTTAAAAAATCGGATATAATTACCTTTCATGTTCCTTTATCGCGCCAAGGAAATTATCCTACTTATCATATTGTTAATGACGACTTTTTCCATCTGATAAAGAAAAATAGCTGGTTAATAAATTCTAGCAGAGGCTCTGTTGTTGATGGGAACGCTGTTTTGCGACAAAAAAAACTTGCCGGTATTATACTCGACGTGTGGGAAGGAGAACCTAAAATAGATAAAAATCTACTCGCTTTCGCAGATATTGCTACATCGCATATTGCAGGATATTCTGTTGACGGAAAAGCTATGGGAACGCAAATGGTAGTGAGGGAGCTAAGTAAATATTTCGATTTAGGATTTAAAAACTGGACTCCGCAGCTCCCATCTCCCGAAAGGGGAATTATTGATTTATCAAATACCGAAAAAAATAAAGTAGTTCGAGAGGCAATTAATCATACATACAATATTAAAAATGATGACGATATTTTAAGAAATAACCCGGATGGTTTTGAACAACATCGAGGGAAATATGGTTATAGATGGGAATTTCAGAATTATACAGTAATAATTAATAGTGCTTTTGCAGATGTAGAAATTCAATTAAAAAAATTAGGCTTTAAAGTAGAATTTAA
>JAYEOD010000006.1:0-6345 GCA_034722575.1 Bacteroidota bacterium
AAACAAATTATAAACGGATGAACCGAGCCATACTAAAACTTTTAATACACACGACAATGATTATAAAGGCGAGCTCCATCCGACCGAAATATAAAATTATAAACGGATGACTTTTAATGTAATAACCAAAATTGCACTCCCCCTTATTGATCGGGAAAAATCAACCAAAATCTCAAAGAACTCTAAACGAAACAAAGCTGCTTTAGACTACAAATAGAGCGGTGCACCGCATCTTTAAATTTTAATCAATCTATTTATTTATGGGATTGTGCAAATAAGGCATGCCTTATCCCTACGATAACCTCAATCTTAACCTTAACCTCAACAACCAAAGTCCGATTTAATTAACTATTTTCGCGACACGAAATAATCAATCAACAGTAAAAATGAGTTTAGAAAAAGAATTAAGCCAACGCAGCGGTGCACAGTGCGAATTATGCGGTGCTACCAACAACTTAAATACATACGAAGTACCTCCAACATCAATCGGAGGTGTTGATAATAGCATATACATATGCGAAACATGTTTACAGCAAATCGAAAATCCTGATAAAACAGATGCTAACCATTGGCGTTGCTTAAACGACAGCATGTGGAGTCAAATACCTGCCGTACAGGTAATGGTATGGCGAATGTTAAATAGATTACGTGCAGAAGGATGGCCTCAAGATTTATTAGATATGCTATATCTTGACGAAGAGACTTTAACATGGGCTAAAGCCACAGGAGAAGATATCGACGAAGAAGATAAAATAATACACAAAGACAGTAACGGAGCCACTCTTAAAACAGGCGATACAGTAGTTCTTATTAAAGATTTGGATGTAAAAGGAGCTAACTTCACAGCAAAACGCGGCACAGCAGTACGCGGAATTATGCCGGTAGAAGACAATGCCGAACATATCGAAGGTCGTGTTAACGGTCAGCATATCGTAATCCTGACTAAATTTGTTAAAAAATCAAACTAAATAATACGATCATGTCATTTACTTCTTTAGGATTACCCGCGTCTTTATTAAAAGTGTTATCCGATCAGCACTACGAACATCCGTATCCCATCCAACAAAAAGCTATTCCGGCTATCATAAAGAAAAAGGATGTTTTGGGTATTGCAAAAACAGGCTCAGGAAAAACCGCTAGTTATGTGTTACCCATTTTAACAAATCAAAAAATCAATACATCTTCCAAAAACAGACACATAAATGTATTGGTATTAGTACCAACTCGCGAACTGGCTATTCAGGTAAAAGAGGTCTTTCATCTGTTTGGCACTGCCTTTTCGGGACGCATAAAATCGTTAGCAGTTTATGGAGGGGTTGCAATAAATCCACAAATGATAAGCTTGCAAAACGTGAATATTCTAATAGCCACACCCGGAAGACTATTAGAGTTAGTTGAATCAAACGCTGTCCACCTATCCGATATCGATACTTTGGTATTAGACGAAGCCGACAAAATGCTTAATCTTGGTTTTAAAGATGAGATGAATCGCATTTTTAAGCTTTTACCTAAAAAGCGTCAAAACCTGTTGTTCTCAGCAACACTTAGCGACGATATAAACAATATCAATGAAATAATACTCCGCAAGCCTGTGGTTATTAACATAAAATCCGATATCGATAATATCGAATTAATCGATCAATCGGCATATTTTGTTGCAAAAGAGAAAAAAGCTCTGCTACTACTTCATTTAATTAAACACAATAATTTAAAGCAGGTTTTAATTTTCACCTCTTCTATTTACATGGCAAATAATGTTGTGAAATACCTTAGCAAAAACGACATAGATTCCGCTGCCATACACGGCAAAAAAAGCCAAACAGCACGACTACACTCATTAAAAAAGTTCAAAACGGGTAAGCTTCGAGTGTTGGTTGCAACCGATTTGTTAGCACGCGGTATCGATATAGAATTTTTACCTTACGTGATAAATTTCGAACTGCCTCGCTCTCCAAAAGATTACATCCACCGCATTGGACGAACCGGTCGCGCAGAATCGCCCGGAAAAGCTATCTCGTTTATCACTCCCGAAGATCAGCATCACTTTAAAATCATTCAAAAAAAGATGGGCAAATGGGTTACCATGATAAATAGTGACAATATAAAATTATAAGTCAAATCACCCACAGCGTTGCCGTTTGGCTAAAATAATTTGCCATTTCATGACATTTTTTTTGTTTTTCTTTGTTCTTTTGCCTTGACCGAAAAAATCAAGGCTCACATAAAAATATCATTCTTCTCTTTGCTGGCCGGGTGATCTTCGAACAAAGTTCTCAGCTTCCCGGTCTCTCTAAGGCATAGCTTCGAGCTGAATAACATTTTTCTGAAGGCCAATCTTATTCATTACTTATTTTTATCGGTCGGATAAAAGTAGATAATGTAATGAAGTCTTGGGTTATGATGCATGGCAGATGAAGTCTTGGGTTATGATGCATGGCAGATGAACCCAAGGGCTGAAAGTCCGGTAGATGAATATTTGAAATGGTATTTGATAAAACATCTATTCAGTCCAGATTGATTTATAATTATGGCAAATTCGCCATAATTAAAATTGGATTAATACAAAAAGAGGCTGCCACTTTCGCGGCAGCCTCCACATTAAACAAAAACTCAACTCACTAAACCAACTCAATTTTTCTTATTACAATGCCTTGTGATGTATTAATCTCTAAAAGATAAATACCATTTACAAAATCATTAACATTAATATTCACCACTCTACTACCAGATATATCAACATACTGTTTCCATACAACAGAACCTCTAATATCGCGAAGTTTCAGCGTTGCGCTGCCTGTGATATTACTTATATCAACAGTAAGAATATCTTTAGCAGGATTTGGATAAACCACTACATCACCCTTTTCTAGGGTAATAGTTCCTGTGATACACTCCACTAAAGCTACTGCATAATCGTCGGAAGTAATTTCATCATCTACAACAGTAGTCATAGCCTCGATACGATAAATAATCGATTCTGAAAGATCAGCCTTCTGCTCAAAAGAATACTCTACCGATTCACCGGCAGACAAAACATCAGAATATATCTCTGTAACTTTCTGATTAGTATTAGCAATTCTATAACTCACTTCAAAACCTGAGATATCAACATTTCCATAGTTTGTTATTTGCACAATAACCTCCTCATTTTCCGACAAGTTACCTGCTTGTGGCGCAATAACAGCACTTACTCCGGCATTAACATATTCCGACAGAGGTTGCTCTCCTTTAAACACCAAACAACTATGAATACGATAATGAGGTTCGGTATGGCTATTCCCATTATATCCTGTATTAAGCAAATTAGTATAATCCTCAAGAACATAATCAAGAGTAACCGACTCTCCGGCAGTATAATTTCCTTCCAAATTATACCAATCAGGAATCACATCCTGTCCCGGACACCATCCTGCTCTGGAGTGCTGCCATGTACCATTTTGAGGAGAACAAGGATTTACATTACAATCATCTTTCCATAAATCCTGCTCAAAAGTCTCAGCACCATCTATCCAAATATGGTGAATTTTATGAGAAAACTCCGCTGCATTATCAGTATTTCCTTGTCCGTGTCCGGATGTAGTAACACGCAATGTAGCCTCTTGAGTACTTTCGGGAACATCCACTGTTATCTCCTCCAAATCGTAAGAGATATCCGGATCGCCATATATCTGATAATCATCATTCCACATATGGTAAAGATCATAATACTGATAATCGGGTGTACCTGCAACAAATTCAAACTCACATGTCAGCAACCATCCTGATGCTCCCCATGCTTGTATCAACGATTGCAAATGCACTCTTCCTTTAAGTAGAGATTTAAAATCAGTAACATCAATAGTCCAACCCTCTTCCCACGGAATACCAAAAGGAGTAATATATCTACCTATCTCAATAGAGAGTCCTTCATCAGTAATAACACTAATTTTAGCAGGCTGATCCCATGGATCGCAACCCAACTCAGGACAAGTCAATTTTATATGCATCAAAATTTGCTGAATATTTTCGTACGACTCAGGAAAATATGTAATAGCATCATGAACCTGACCCGCAGCATCGAAATTATGCTGTACATGATCGAAAGGAGTAATAATATTCGACTCGTAAACAGTGCAAGATGCAGAGTTATTATCATCATAATCATCCTCTTCAAAAGCAGTATGAGACTCTACAGTTATCTCTTCATAACCCGAAATATCTTCTATCTGCTTAAAACAATATACTTTAGAACCAAAAGCAGGTATCTCTGCATCCATAATTTCGGTAACAACATCATCACCGCCAAGGGAATAAGCAACCGGAATACCCGAAACAGTATTAAATCCGAAATTACTTACCACCACCTTTACTCTGGCATCGCCCGAAAACTCAGGGGCAGAAACTGGAGCCAAAATCGCAGAAACCCCAACATCGTTAGTAAGCAATTCAAACCCTTGAGTCCAAGCAATATCTAAATCCATATTATTAAGAGTTCCATCGAAATTATTCTGACTATTATCAGCAGCTATCTCGCTACCGATACCATCATTCATAGGATAATATGCCACCAAACCTGCTTCATCGCCTTGCAGTTCATCGGTCATAGCATCCGATATATCCTGTTGTGTTCGAGCAATATCCCATATTCTCACCTCATCAATTCTTCCATCAAAATTTCTATTTCCTCCCCATCCCGGACATTCACCAATAAGCAAATCGCAATCGGAAGCAGCAATTTGCGAAGCAGAATTCTGAGCTTGCAAAATACCATTGATATATAATTTAACCGTAGAACCGTCAAAGACTCCGGCAAGGTGATACCAACGATTTAACAACATAACAGGGCCGGATTGCGCACCAGACCATGAGCCATTATCAGAGATCTGAAATTCAGCACGACCATCGCGTCCGGCAACAATAGTATATCCCCTATCCGGATCGCCCTGCACTTTGCTAACTACAGCTCCCTGCCAAATATTTGTTCTCCACGAATTAGCATATATCCACGCTTCCACAGTAAGTGACTCCGTAGGATTTATCTCGTCGGTATTTGCAATAGCCACTTCATCATCAATACCATCAAACTCTAAAGAGAAATTAGCATCATCCGAAAAATTATACACTAAACTTGTATTGCTATTATTTGCATTATTAATATCACCATCAAGCAGTGTAGTACAAACAAACTCATACTCGCCATATGCCGACAAATCAACAGTTTGAGAGAAAGTAAAATCCAAAGTTCCTAAACCCGGAATATCTTCAGTAACTGTTTCAGTTACAATATCGCCACCATTAACTTGATAACTAACATCAAAACCGGTTTCAACATCCAGACTATAATTATTAATTGTAACAGTAACTGTTTCGGCATTAGTAAGCTCAAAACCCGATTGTGGAGAGACAAGAACAGAAACCCCAACATCGGCATTAGTAAGATTACACTCATAATTATCCTGCCAACACGAAGCAATATCCATGTGCAACAGTGTTCCATCATTACTATTCTCCGATTCATCAACAACAGTTGTTCCGGAACCTTCATTCATTGGCCAATAACCTGTAATACCTGCTTCGGAACCTGTAAGAGGAGAGCAAATATCAGCCATAATCTCTTCGGAAGTAAGAGCCACATTATAAATCCTTACCTCATCGATATTACCATTAAAAAACCGTCCTGTCCATCCCGGACATTCGGCAAAAAACAGATCACCACCAAAAGCACTAATTGTACCCGATGTCTGATTAGAGACTTCCAGCACTCCATTAACATACACTTTCAGCGTTGCTCCATCGTATGTAGCAGCAATATGATTCCACTCATTCACACTCATTAATGCATCGGTGGTAGCAGTAACCCACGCACCATCCACAGAGATATTAAACTCTGCTTTTCCATTTTCCGCAGCACGAAAATCAAAACCATTATCACCACCACTATTATTACCATTCGAAATAACAGTTCCTTTGTACAGCATCGGCTGCCACGATTCGGCTTTAATCCATGCTTCAACAGTAATAGCATTACCGACTTCCAAATCGGGATTAGACACATTAACATAATCATCAACACCATCAAAATAGAGCGAAGACTGACTATAAACTGATAATATTCCCATCATGAAAAATGAGAATAATAATAGACTCTTTATTGTTGTTTTCATCTGTTTATTTTTTTTCATCGAATTAAACTAATTAAACTAATTTTTTTTGATCCATTGAAATGGGTTATCTTATCCATTCAATCAATCATCAATCAACCTCAATTGCATATGGCTCCTTTCATCCGTTTATAATTTGTTTACCCTGATATCAGTGCATTAAGATTTTTATTAATGCCGATCTAATTAATAATTATTCGTTCGT
>JAYEOD010000007.1:0-6342 GCA_034722575.1 Bacteroidota bacterium
TCTTCTTTCCAATACTCACAAAATTCTCATCCATTCCTCTATCAATAACATAAACATATTTATAAGATTTTGTAGTTCCCTCATCTAAATAATACCACTCACCAATTGCAGTACTATCCATATCGCCATCCGATTTATCGAACAACATATTTAAACCCGACGATGATGATATATTTGAAAAGCTAGTGTCGTGTGTATTACCGACATACATCATTTGCGCTGCATTTAAAATAATACGCCATTTATTTTCATCACATTCAAAGGCTAAATCCCACTTTGATATTATATTTGACGAAACATTTATATTAGTAGATAAATCATAAAAAATCTGATTATAATAGGTCTCACCCAACTCAACAACTCCTATTTGCAAATCGCCCTGTTCATGGGGAATCACCATTTCATCTTCTTTAAAACAAGAGGTAAAAAGAGACAACAGCGAAATAACCACCATCATTTTATAGCATATACACTTCCCAAACATATTTTTCATCCGTTTATAATTTTATATTTCTGTCGGATGGAAGTCGCCATTATAATCATTGTAGTGTGTATTAAAGATTTTAGTATGGCTCGTTTCATCATTCTAATACTTTGTAACATTAAATTTCAAACCTGCAAAATAGGTTCTTCCCCACCCCACAAGAGTTGAAGAGGCTCCACTATGAGCACTACCACCAGAACCTACGCCACCAATATTCACATTATCAAATAAATTTTTAACACCTGCTGACAGCACGAGTTTACGCTGAAACATTTTGTAAGACAGCGTTATATCCATATTCTGATAGCCGTTAATATGACCTATTTCCACTTCATTTTTACTATTGTAATAATAGCGCGGATAACGTCCTATATATTTGTAAAACACAGAAAATGTAGTTGTGTTTTTAAATAATTTCAGCGTTAAGTTAGAATTAGCATTAGTGCTATAAATAAATGATTCTGACTCATAATAATTATCTCTTTTACCTGTTTCAGATACTCCGATATTAATATCCATAAAGGAGGCAGGTTTAATACAAACTATAAATGTTCCTCCAACAGATTCAAATTCTCCAATATTTTCATTTCTATAATGTAATCCATTATCAGGATCAACTTGTATAAGAGTTATCCGCTCATTAATCTTATTATAAAAACCATTTAAACGAAACTCCACCGCTCTATTAAAAATCTCACTTTTATTAGTAACAGCGATATTATAATTATGAGAATTTTCTGCTTTCAAATTATCATTTCCCTCTATTTGATGATTACTATCGTAGAAATACAAATACAACTCCTTTAACGATGGCGCGCGAAAACCACGCGAATACGACAAGCGCAGATTAGTATTATCTATCTGATATTTTACATTAACAGAGGGAGTAATAGGAGCATTATATTTTGTATTATAGGATACCCTAACGGCAGGCTGCACAACAATATCACTATTTATTTTCCACTGAAGACTAGTAAATAGGGCATAATCGCCAATATCCTCAGATTCGTTTTTTATTCTTTTACCCTGAGCTGTTTCCGCATTAAAATCAAAACCTACTTGGCATGATATTTTTTTATTTGGGTTAGAGTAATTATAAACTCCTCTAGCCATAAAAGCGTTAAACAGTGTAGTATCATGATCGGTTTCATTAGGACTTATCGTTGTTTCGAGATTTGTTAAATCCTTTAAATATTTTTTCTTTGTCCTATCGTAATAAGAGTAAGATAAAAGAAGGTTAGCACTACTATATTCAGATATATCATAATTAGTTTGTAAACTATTATTCAATCTTAAAGTATAAAACCAAGTATCGTTTGCCCGCTCAAAATACGGAGGAGGAGGATTATTTCTGTTTAATAAACGCTCTTTAAAAGCATTTACTTTATATTTAATTTTGATTTTTTTATTATCATATATATAATATAATCCGGCAGTATATTGTTCTTTTGGCTTCCATTGCATACTACGAGAATTTAGATTAGGAGAATAACCCTGAAAAAAATCCCTTCCGAAATTAACACCTAAGGATTGATTTTCTCTCTTTAAAGAAACATTTCCATTAATATTATATACCCCCACACTTTCGTAATAAGTATCGACACCGGTTTTTAGTTTAGCACACTTATTTTCTTTTGTAATAATATTAATTACACCGGCAAGAGCGTTACTACCATACATTACAGACATAGGACCTTCCACTATTTCTATATGGTTTACCTCATCCAAATTAATTTGGCTTAAATCGATATTACCATCCATTCTACCAATTACCGGCACACCATCTATTAATATCTTTACATTTTCGCCCGAAACACCTTGCATTTTAACAGAAGAGCCTGTAGAAGGATCGTTATTAATTTGAATATTCAACTCATTGCTAAGAAGCTCTGCAAGATTATTTGATGCTTTTTGCTCAATCTTTTCCTTGCCAATTAATTTAATATTATAGATAGATTTATCAATACTTATAGGTTTGTTGTGTCCGGTAATAACCACCTCTTTCAGATTTAAAACATTAGGTTTCAACTTATAATTAAATAATTTACTATAATGATTTACAGTATCAACAACAGGAAGGTAACCAACATAAGTAATATTAAAAATAACACTACCCGAATAATTAAAATCTGCAACACCATTCAAATTTGTTACACAATGCGACACATTATCACCATTTAATTTTTCAACATTGATATGGCAATAAGGTAACGACTCATTTGTTATAGCATCTTTAACACTAAGCGTACTCTTTTTTTGAGAAAAAACACTAATACTGATTAGTAAAAAACTAAAAATAAAACCTATCCTCATCTAATTTATTATGTGTTATTAAAGTTATAATTTATACCAAAAACATATCAAAATGAGTGATAAAAATCATTTTAACTACTCATACCAATTGAATTTCAAAATGGCCGACATAAATTCAAAATATTTTTCTGTTTTACAATTTTCAAATTTTCAGCATAGCAGTAGCTACGGTTCAAATTTGAAGTGCGCTAAAACTGGAAAAGATGAAGAATTTATCGGCCATTTCGATGTTCAATTTGTATCATTTGGTATTACTTTAAAAAGCCCCAAAACATCGTTTAAATAAACGATAAGAAGAGGCTTTAAGGAAAAACTATAGCATTATTGTTTGATGAGTTTTGTATGGCTTACGCTATTCACCGACTCTACTATAATATTATAAACACCTGACTTTAAATTATTAACACTAATAATTTGTTTCTCAAAACCATGAGAAGCATATTTTTTTCTATAAACTATTTTTCCTGATAAATCAAAAATACTTATTGTAACATCATCGCTACTATCATAAATCACATTAATTTGATTAGTTGCAGGATTAGGATACACCTCCATCATAGCAATTTCATTTATCGCATTTAATGATGTTGCTGCCTCAATTTTTTTCTGAACAAAAGTATATGTACCATCCGAAGAACCGGAGAAACCTGTAAAATACATTTTCCAATAATTAGAGTCTAAACCTTCCTCATTCATCACTTTAACAAAATAGACTCTATCATCATCTAAATCGTAACTCATGGTTCCCATATTAAATGTTTTCCAATCGGAACCAATTATACTAATGCTGTCGTTAAACAGAGTTTCATCATAAGTTTCGTAAGTAGCAGCTGAAACAGCATCTACTTCATGGGCAGTAACCCTAGTAGAATTAATTAAAACACCTGTCACGCTATAAGGGATATTGTAATCGAAATACTTGGTAAAATTAAGTTCCCATTCATCAGAAGCCGGTTCTCTATCAATAATCTGATTATTTTCTAACGAGTAATAGACATAATTTTTAGATGAATAAGGATCTGCGCTAATTGTAACAGTATGTTCATTACTACCGTCAGTGTCAGCATATTTAATCTCCCACGAATTAACTCCTGAGTTTGGATTTTTCTCTACAATGCAAAGTTTTTTATTATTTCCTGCGGTAGTCTTAATAATATAGATACTATCGCCAACAATATGATGAGTTCCCATATTATAACGTCCCCATCCATAATCAAAATCATCTCCTTGTACTGCATTTTGCAAAAATGCTCCATCATATAAATGTACAACAGAATTATACATTTGAGGCCAGCTTTCTATATCACTAATATCGACAGAATTCCATGCAGAAATATCACCATTAGGGTAAGTGTATAACTCTACCATAGAGCCATTATTAGCCAAAACACTTACATTATACCTACCTGTAGCAAAAGCTATATCCCACTCTGCTCGTGGGGAGGTTGACACCGAACCATTATCAAAACTATAATAAACATCGTTTGCATAACCTGCTCCGGTAACAATATTTACAGTAGTTTGTGCATAACCACTAATCGAAAAAATACTTGCTATTAAAAAAGTATATAATTTATTCATGATTTATTTATGATTTATTTATGATTTATTTATGATTTATTTATATTAATTATTAACAGCAACAAAATTGATAACAAACGAGTGTTTGCACAATACCCTAAAGTGGTGGTTTAATAATTATTTTCTCATATAAATAAGGGAGGGGTTGGGTGAGACAGAGGTTGAGGTTTAGGTTTAGGTTTAGGTTTAGGCTGAGGTTGATTGCGACACCTTTGGTGTGATTGAATGGATGAATGATTGATTGGGTGATGGGAAACATGGTTGACTTTAGCGAAACATAACCGCTTAAAAACGTTTTAAATAAATATGACAATAAGGAAGTGTTCCTTGATTTTCGTAATGCTTTTGATGATGATTTTCTGCTTTATAAAAAGTAGTTGCCGGACTTATTTTTGTAACAACATTTAAACCTTTACTTTTCAGGATATCAATAAGTTTTACCACTACATTCTTTTGCTTATCAGAAGAATAAAAAATCTCAGAACGATACTGCTCACCCATATCCGGACCTTGCCCTCCAATTTGAGTAGGATCGTGTATCTCGAAAAAATATTTTGTAATAATTTCATAACTCGTTACGGAAGTATCAAAAACAATTTTTACTGCTTCGGCATGACCTGTTGTTCCTGTGCAAACCTGCTCATAGGTCGGGTTTTCGACAAATCCTCCTATATACCCGCTTTCTGCAGAAACAACACCTTTTTGTTTTTTCATCATGTGTTCTACTCCCCAAAAACAACCACCGGCATAAATTGCAGTTTCAAGAGTGTTTTGTTGTGAAGCGTTAGTCATATTATTTTTAGCCATAACAGAATAGTTTTTTAATTAGTAATTAAACAAATGTACTCTATTAAATTAACCCGAGCAAAACCGTGCTCTACACCTTACCTTAACCTCAACCCAACCTCAACCTCAACCTCAACCTCAATCTTAATCTTAATTTCAGAGCGTTACGCCTTGTTTTTTTGAGGATGGCTAACACTTCTTTGTAATAAGATTAAATATAAATAAAAACACAAATTTTCATACTTAGATATTTGCATAACTTTTTTTCTATTTTTGTAGATAAGCAAAACCTAAACTCATCATACTTTTATTAGAAACTAATATCTAACAACGGAATGAAGAAAACAGTTATCACCATAATATTAATACCTATTATCATTTTTATAGTTGTAAATGTATTTGCGTCTTTATCGAGCGATAATAATAAATTAGCACTACTAAAAGAGCAGGTCACCAAGGAGCACATTTCTTCTGCTGATCACAGTACATTTGAGGCATTACAAAAAAATTTTAAAACCCCTCAGGAAGTCACAATGGCGTGTCAATCTTGTCATACCGAACGACATAACGAGGTAATGAATTCCAGCCATTGGAACTGGGAGCGCGAAGAGTTTATTAAAGGCAGAGGAGTTACGCATCTTGGCAAAAAAAACATTCTTAACAATTTCTGTATCGGAATAGGAGGAAGTGAACAATCGTGTACCAGATGCCACGCCGGATATAATTACAAAGACAGCTCCTTTGATTTTACAAAAAAAGAGAATATAGATTGTTTGGTTTGCCACGATGGCAGTGGAGAATACTACAAGAAAACCGGAGGCGCAGGATACCCTGCTGATGAGGTAAACCTTACTGAAGCAGCACAAAAAGTCGGAATACCTCAACGTTCTAACTGTGGTGCTTGTCACTTTTATGGTGGCGGAGGAAATAATGTTAAACATGGCGACTTAGAAGAAGCTATGTTTGCCTGTAAAAAAGACGTTGATGTTCATATGGCTATTGATGGCTCTGATATGAACTGTACTGACTGCCACACTACAGAACATCACAACATAACAGGTCAAATGTATTCAGTCTCTTCAATGGATAAAGACAGAGTTACATGCGAGCAGTGTCATACACAAACACCTCATTCAGATAAGATACTAAATGAACATACTGTTAAAGTAGCTTGTCAA
>JAYEOD010000008.1:0-4488 GCA_034722575.1 Bacteroidota bacterium
AGTTTACTTTATAATGTTAAAGACTCTTTAATAACAATGTATAACGATCCTGTTATATGGGCTCAAAAAAGTCAGATTACAGCCGATTCTATTAAAATAAAGATGGTAGAAGAGGAGATAGATTATATGGAGCTATTTAAAAACTGCATGATTATTTCTCACGATACTTTGTCTGATTACAATCAGCTGAAAGGAAAATATATGAAGGCGTTTTTTATTAATAACGAGCTAAACAAAATTAATGCCGACGGTAATGCCGAAACAATTTATTACTTACGTGATGAGATGAAAAAATTAATTGGTATTAATAAATCTGTTTCGAGCAGTATGGTAATTTATTTTAAGGAGAATAAATTCAACTGGATTACTTTTATTACAAACCCTAAAGTAACCGCCTTTCCCGAGAAAGAGATTACCGAAGAGCAGCGGTTTTTTAAGGGATTTGAATGGTTAGAAGATCAAAAACCAAAAAATAGATTCGAGATATTTGAGTGAGGTTTGTTATATTTTGCTATTAATGATTGTTGAATATGATGGCGTGTTTTTCATCCGTTTATAATTTTATATTTCGGTCGGATGGAGCTCGCTTTTATTATTATTGTCGGGTGTATTAAAAAACTTTTAATATGGCTCGGTTCATCCGTTTATAATTTGGTTGCCCTGATACCAGTGCATTAAGATTTCTATTTAACATAATGTTTTCTTTGTCGATTTGTTTATTCATTCAATCATTCAATTTTTTATTCGCCATTCGTAATTCGTAATTCGCCATTCGTAATTAATTCAGTTTTTATTTGTCGGATGGAGCTGCACATTTATAATCATTCTCGTGTGTGTTAAAAGTTTTAGTATGGCTCGTTTCATCGAATTGATCTAATTAAACTAATTTTTTTGATCCAAAAATGTTATACCTTACCCATTCAATCAACCTCAACCTCAATCTTAACCTCAGTCTCAGATACCATTATTTTTTGTCCTTTTGCCTTGACGCAAAAGAACCAAAAAGTCAAGGCTTACATAAAAATGTTATCCGGCTCATTACTTATTTTCATCTCAGGCTTTCAGACTGATCTACTACTCTATTTTTATCGGTCGGATGGAGCTCGCCTTTATAATCAATGTCTATTGAATTACCACAACCAAATAACCCTACTCTTTTTCAGAAGTTTCGGGAGCAACATATTTATTTTTTTTAGCACTTTTTCCGAAAACAGAAAAGTGAACATATCTTTTAGGATGAAGTTTCATATCCTCAAGTAACAGATTAAGCTCTTTAGTAGCAGCTTCCATATTTTTGTATAGCGTATCGTTGTTAATAAGCATTCCCATAGTGCCTTCTCCGCTATTTATTTTACCCATTATCAAAGAAATCTCTTTCAATGCTTTGTTAGTCATGTTCAGTGTTTCCGAAATATTTGCTTGAGCAAGTGTGTCGCTGATAGCTGAGAAATTCTTTATGGAATTATTAATATGCTCCTTATTATTATCGATGTTTTTAGTGATACTTTCCAGATTATCGATAATACTTATTAACTTATTTTGTTGAGAAGTAAAAACAGTATCCACTCTATAAGTAGTATGTTTCATGTTGTCAACCGTTTCTTTAATACTTTCAAAACTTTGAGCTAGGTTATCACGGGTCTCTTTATTTAAAACACTTTGGACTATAATCACCATAGAATCGATTGAAGCAATTAGATTTTCTGCTTTTCGTTTTAAGGGAGCCACCTGTCGGTTAACAGCCTCTTTAATACCACCTTCTATAGAAGATTGTAATGTATCTCCGTCAGAAAAATTATTTTCCGAATCGCCTAATACTAAGGCGATGGATTTAGACCCCATAATATCGCTACTATAAATTTTGGCAATAGTATTTTCCGGTACAGAAATGCCATTCTTAATCTGCATTTCAACAAGAATTTCTCCTTTGCCGGATTTTGCCAAGGCAATATCAGTAACCTGTCCTACCGAAAATCCATTTATTGTAACCGGATTTGCAACAAGCAAGCCGTCAACACGACTATATACCGCATAAATCTTTCTATTGCTCGATAATATGTCGGTACCTTTTAAATAATTTACACCCCATACCATCAACACAATAGCTACAACAAACAATAAACCGATTTTATATTCTCTAGATATTTTCACAATAAATAAGTTTTATTATATAACCTTAAACCCGTAACTATTAAGATTAAATGCCTGATAGTCACGGCGTGAGTCTTCTGTAAACACCACTTAAATAATTATTAAAACCCCTATTAACTAACAACTCACACCGTGACTTGCGGAAATAAGGATATAACAAAGATAAAATTATTCCTGTAAAATATGTAATGCTTGTTTTACAGAGATTCTTTCGCCATTTTTAAAAGCAACAATAAAAGCGCCTTTATAACCCAATTTTTTCATTTTGTTTTGTGCTATATGAGCTTGATCTATATTATCAAACTTACCAATAACATATTTATACACTCCGCTGTGTTTATATTCAAAAACCTCTTTATAGTTTCTGAAGTTTTTGCTATTTATTTTTTTCTTTTTAGGAGATGTAGAAATTTGAATAGAGAGGAAAACAGATTCGTTTTGCTGTTTTTTTTCAGCTGTAACTTCCTTTTTTACTTTTGATTCAAACTTAGGAAGGTCTCTCTCCATTTGCTGTTTATACTCTTTAAAAGCTCTGTAAATAGCTGAGGAGATATAAGTTTGACCTCTCTTCGATTTTAAAAATTTTTCGTCTTTAGCATTACTTAAGAAACCTGTTTCAATAAGCACTCCGGGCATAGCAGTTTTATATAATACCCAAAATCCTGCCTGACGTACACTTCTATCTTTGAGTCCTACTCTCTCTTTAAACTGTTTTTGCACCATATCAGCCATCGCAACACTTTGTGCTTGGTATGAATTTTGTAAAAGCGATAAGCTAATATATCCTTCGTCAGAACTGGGATCAAAGCCGTCGTAGTTTTTATTAAAGTTATCCTCTAATAAAATAGCAGCATTTTCTTTTTTTGCTACTTCTAAATTCGCATTCGATTTATGCAGTCCCATTACATAAGTCTCTGTCCCCGATGGACGTGAAGACCTGTTTGCATTACAATGTATTGAGATAAAAAAGTCTGCTTTATTGTTATTAGCTATTTCCGCTCTTTTATGAAGCTCTACAAACTTGTCTGTTTTACGTGTGTAAATAACTTTTACATCAGTAAAATTAACTTCGATATAAGCTCCTGTTTTTAAGGCAATTGCCAAGGCGATATTTTTCTCTTGTGAATTTCTCCCAACAGCTCCGGGGTCTTTGCCACCATGCCCTGCATCAATAACTACAGTACATATTCTGCCATTATTTTGCGATAACGAATCCAATGGAATTATTAATACTATTAATAAAACATTTAAAATAGACAATAACAGTTTCACCTATATCTAATTTTTAATTAATTTTGACGCCGATACCATAAAGCGTTTTATGGTATTGTTTTTGGTTATACTCATGCAAATTTAATAAATATAAGAGATTGTATAGTATATATCAGTTATTTTTATTTTATCATAAATCGACTACGGCTTGTTAAACATAACGCATTATAAAATATTAATATTGTGTCTGCTTGCACTAATCTCATTACAAGGGGTTTCGCAGGATACTATTCAGCAAAGAAATATTTCTGATACTATTTCTATTACTAATTTCGTGTCTGATTCATTAATTGTTAATGATTCTACCTTGACGGATTCTACAACAAATAGCATTTCTAAAGATGCTTTAGATTCAAAAGTGGACTATCAAGCCATTGATTCTATTAGTTTTGACCTACAAAGCAGAGAGATATTTTTGTATAACACGAGTGAAATAAATTATGATAAAATAAACCTTAAAGCTTCGCAAATAGATATCAGTTTTCCTGATAATTTGATACATGCCTTTGGCACCAAAGATTCTACAAATAAATTAGTAGGGAATCCTATTTTTACAGAGAGTGGGAAAGAGTTTAAGTCGAAAGAGATACATTATAATTACGAAACAAAAAAAGGACGTATTAAAAATGTAATGACTAACGAAGGTGAAGGATTTATGCATGGTGAGATTATTAAAAAACTGCCTGATAATACTATAAACGTTCGCAAAGGTAGTTACACAACATGTAATCTTGAACATCCGCACTTTGAGTTGCGATATACTAAAGCTAGAGTAATCCCTAACGATAAAATTGTTACCGGCCCGGCATATCTGGTTATTGAAGATGTCCCTATACCACTGTTTTTACCCTTTGGATTTTTTCCTAACAAAAAAGGGCAGCAATCCGGAATATTAATCCCCTCGTATGGAGAGTCGAACAACAGAGGATTTTTTTTAGAGAATGGTGGTTATTATTGGGGTATTTCCGATCATGTTGACTTTGAAATAAGAGGAGATATTTATACCCGTGGTAGCTGGGCATTAAAGCCAAAACTTAACTACAAAAAGAGATATAAATATTCGGG
>JAYEOD010000008.1:4498-6315 GCA_034722575.1 Bacteroidota bacterium
GGTAATTTTTCCGGAGGGTATTCTGCTAATAAAATTGGGGAGGAGGGAACTTCTGATTATACCGAGAGTACTGACTTTTCGATAAGGTGGACACATCGCCAAGACCCTAAGGCGCGTCCTAATAGCCAGTTTAGCGCTAACGTAAATATTGTAACGAGTAATTACAGCAAAAATAATCCGGTTAGTGCACAAAATTATTTGTCGAATACTTTTTCGAGTAGTATATCGTATCAAACAAATTTTAATAATAGAGTGTTTCTTACCGCAAGTGCTAATCACTCGCAAAATACTTTAAACCGAACAGTAGATGTTACTCTGCCACAAGTTGCAGTTTCTGTAAGTCGTATTTATCCGTTTAAACGGAAACATCGTGCCGGAGAGCAAAAATGGTATGAAAAAATTACTGTCGGATACTCTATGGATACGAAAAATACTATCAGAACCTACGATACTCTGTTAACATTTGATAGGGAGATGTTCGACCGTTTTAAAAATGGAATGAAACACTCTATACCTATTAGTAGCTCTGTAAAAGTGTTGAAATATTTTAATCTGTCTAATTCAATTAATTTCACCGAAAGATGGTACACGCAATCTATTAGTAATCAATTTATCGATGAATTGATCTATGCAGAAAGTGATACAACATACGGTTATGTTAAAACAGATACTGCATCAGGATTTTATGCTTTACACGAATTCAGTTATTCGGCATCATTAAATACCCGATTATATGGTATGGTAAACTTTAAAAAAGGACCTGTAAAAGCACTGCGACATGTAATGAGTCCTAACCTGAGTTTTTCGTATCATCCCGATTTTGGTTCTGAATATTGGGGGTATTATGATACATATTATGATAAGAACAGGGAGAGAGATGTCCAATACTCGTATTATAACGATGGTATTTATGGAAAACCGTCGGCAGGAGAATCGGGTTCTGTTAGTTTTAGTTTAGGAAATAATTTGGAAATGAAGGTGAAGTCGAAGAATGACTCTACATCAGATTATAAAAAAGTAAAATTGATAGAGAGTTTATCATTTAGGATGTCATACAATCTTGCTGCCGACTCTTTGAATTTATCAAGGTTATCAGTTTCGGGAAGAACAAAACTCTTTAAAAAGCTTAATGTAACATACTCGAGTGCATACGATCCTTATGTTATTAATTCCGAAGGACGGAGAATAAATGAATTCGTGTGGAATGCTGAAAAAAAGCTCTTCCGTCGCGATAATACATCATGGAATTTTGGTTTGAATTTGTCGTTTAGCGATAAAGATATGGATAAGCTTTTTGAATCGGATAAAGGCTCGGACGAGGAGTTGGATCAGATAAATAGAAATCCGGATGATTATATTAACTGGGATAATACCTGGAAATTGAATTTAGATTATACCCTGCGATATACTAACTCTTTTGAAAAAATGCTGGATAAATATAACCGCGATTTTATTCAAACTTTAGGTTTTGGAGGTAGTATTAATATCACTGATAAGTGGAAAGTTGCAGTAAGATCGGGTTACGACTTTAAAGGGAAAGATTTTTCATATACAAGTGTAAATATAAATCGAAATTTACATTGCTGGTCCATGCATTTTAATTGGATTCCGTTTGGTTATCGACAAAGCTGGAATTTTACTATACAAGCCAATTCATCGTTGTTACAGGATTTGAAATTAGAGAAGAAAAAAGATTTTAGAGATTATTAAGATTTTTGTTGTTCAACCAATTCTGAATCATCTTTTTTCCTTGAGTAGTCATTATTGATTCGGGATGGAATTGTACTCCGCGGATATCGTGTTTTTTATGACGCAAA
>JAYEOD010000009.1:0-6308 GCA_034722575.1 Bacteroidota bacterium
TCATACGCTTTTTGTAGCAAATCCGATTTCTTCGCCTATCCTAATAATTTTTCATACTATGCTAACTATTACAAGGATACGTTTCAGCATGGCGGAATTTCTTTAGAGGAGATGATGATACCTTTTATCAGCCTTAAGGCAAAATGATGTTGTTATATTAAATAGGTGTTATTGGCGTGATAAAAAATAATATTTTTGTACTTCATTGGAGTGTTAATATTTAACGAGGTAAGATTTTAGTTTTGATATGCAGTATATAATAAAACAAGAGAAGGAGCTTCGCCTGGCGGCAAAGGAGTTGTTAGCATCGTTTCCCGAAGAGCGAGTATTTTCTTTTTATGGTAAAATGGGAGCAGGTAAAACAACTCTTATAAAGGAGTTGTGCTTGGCGTTGAACGTAGATGACGTGGTTAATAGTCCCACTTTTGCTATAATAAATGAGTATCTTACAAAACAAGATGAGAGTGTATTCCATTTCGACTTCTATAGGCTGAAAGATGCCGGCGAAGCTATGCAAATAGGTTTCGAAGATTATATATATAGTGGCAATTATTGTTTTATGGAATGGCCGGAGAGGGTAGAAGAACTTTTGCCGGAAAAATACGTATATGTAAGTATTATAGAGCAGGAAGATGGAACGAGGGTTATTTCGGCTCGTTTGAGTTGTGAGTAGATAGAAAATAGATTAATTATGTCAAAAAAACAGGGTTTTATTCGTTTTTCCGAAAATCATTATCTGATGCCTAAAGAAGAGCTTTGGATAAAGGAAAAAAGTCAGTCTAGTATTACTATTGGAGTACTTAAAGATAGAACTGTTGATGAAAATCGTGTGGCAATTATTCCCACGGCAGTGGAGTTGTTAGTAAAAAGCGGATGTACTGTTTTTGTGGAATGTAATGCCGGAGAAGAAGCTAATTTTTCTGATCACGATTATGCAGAATGCGGAGCAAGAATAAAAAATGATACGGCCGAAATATATCAGGCAGATATTATTCTTAAAGTAGCTCCTCCTACTATGGAAGAGATTGGTTTAATGAAATCTAAACAGATAATATTCTCCTCTTTGCGATGGAAAGAGAAGTCGGCTGAGTATTATCGTACTCTGATAAAGAAAAAAATTACAGCATTCTCTTTCGAGAAAATAGAAAATGACGAGGGTTCTTTTCCTATCGTTCGTTCCATGAGCGAAATTGCAGGAAATGCCTCTCTGCTTATCGCAGGCGAATATCTTCGTAATACTAAAAGTGGAATGGGGAGCCTGATTGGAGGATTCTCCGGAGTACCTTCTACCGAAGTAGTGATTATTGGTGCCGGTACTGTTGGAGAATATGCCGTGCGTTCTGCTATCGGAATGGGCGCATCTGTTAAAGTGTTCGACTCTTCTATACGACGACTTAGAAGATTGCAGGAGCTTGTGCATCAGCGAATATACACTTCTGTTATTAACCCAAAAGAACTTGCTAACGCATTAAAAACCGCTGATGTTGCTATCGGAGCTCTCCGTCCTGTTGATGGAGTGTCGCCGCAGGTAGTTACTGAAGAGATGGTGGCGGGTATGAAAGAGGGGGCAATTATTATTGATATTAGTATTGATTATGGTGGTTGTTTCGAGACTTCACGAATGACTACTCATAAGGATCCTATTTTACGTAAATATAATGTGACTCACTATTGCGTTCCAAACTTGCCTTCCCGAGTGCCTCGTACAGCGTCAATTGCCCTCAGTAATATATTGTATCCTATTCTTTTATCGATAATAGAGGCGGGAGGAATTAATGAAGAGTTATTAAATAATTATGGCTTACGACAAGGGGTATATTTGTATAAAGGTATTCTTACTGATATGAATATCTCAGAAAGGTTCGATTTATCATACTCCGATATTGAGCTGTTGATAGTCGCTTTCCTCGAATAGTTTTTTAAATACTAAAGAATATATGCTAACACAAAAAATGCAGGTAGAAGAGTATTTTATCTCTTTTGGTGATCTCTTTCCCGAATTAAATAAAACTGTTGATGCTCTTAAGCCGGGACATGTTTTTGTTTTTGTAGATGAAAACACTAAAAAATACTGCCTCCCTTTTTTTAAAAGAAATGCCGACTTTAATTTCTCTTTAATTTCTGTTGATAGCGGTGAAGAAAATAAAAATATTGCTACTTGTAGTGATTTATGGCAAGAGCTGTTAAAAAATGGATGCGATAGAAAATCATTGGTGATTAATCTGTCCGGCGGTGTGCTTTCGGATATGGGTGGCTTTGTGGCTTCTACATTTATGCGCGGAATACCTTTTATTAATATTCCTACAACTTTGCTCTCGATGGTCGATGCCTCTGTGGGTGGTAAAACAGGTGTCGATTTTCATAATATTAAAAATATTATAGGCGTTTTTTCTAACCCTTTAGCAGTGTTTGTCGATCCACGTTTTTTAAAAACTTTAGATAAAGAAAATCTCCTTTCGGGATTTGCCGAAATGCTGAAACATGGTGTTATTGCTGATAAATTCTATCTGGAAACACTATTGAAAATTAATCATGTTTTCTCTTTAAGTCTCGATGAGTGGCGTAAGCATATCTATACATCAATAAAAATAAAAAGGGCTGTAATTATTGCCGATCCATCTGAAAAAGGAGTAAGAAAAATACTAAACTTTGGTCATACTGTTGGTCATGCAATAGAAACAGTATCTATAAATAAAGGTGTAGCACTGTCGCACGGGCATGCGATGGCACTCGGTATGATAGCTGAATTGTATCTCTCTTCACAATATTTTAATTATAATAAAAGTCTCTTTTCCCCTTTTCGGGATAGGGTGTTGTCTCTTTATCCAAAACAAAAATTACTGCAACTGGCAAAACACGATATTCTTGAATTAATGTTGTACGATAAAAAAAATGAATCGGGAGAGATGAGGTTTGTATTAATTAAACAATTCGGAGAAGCTGATTATAATATTAATATCGACAACCAAAAAGTTGCTGAAGCATTAGATTATTTGTTTGAGATATGATAAAGCAAATTGCCATAAAACATAAAACCCGAATTGTAGATGGTGTTATTGATTTACCGGCTTCAAAAAGTATTACTAATCGTGTGATGATTATTAGTGAGCTGGCAAAAGAAAAAGTCTTTATATCAGGTATTGCAGAAGCGCACGACTCTGTGAATTTATCTGCGAATTTATCTGTTATTCGTAAAAATACTGGGTCGCCGCAAGTTATTACCATCGATGTGGGAGCTGCGGGTACTAATATGCGTTTTCTTACCTCTTTTTTGGCTGTGGCGGATGGCGAATTTATTATTACCGGAACCAAAAGAATGCTCTGCCGTCCTATTGCTCCTCTTGTTGATGCGCTTAAAAAGTTGGGAGCAGAAATATCATACGAAAAAGAGATTGGTTTTCCTCCTTTACGGATAAAAGGAAAAAAACTCTACGGCGGATCTGTAGAAATAGATTCATCTATAAGTAGCCAGTTTATCTCTTCTTTAATGATGATAGGTTCTAAATTATCAAAAGGATTAACGATTGTGCTTAAAGGCAATGCCGTGTCGAAATCGTATATTAAAATGACAGCACGCTTAATGAAACAGTTTGGCGTTGATGTAAATATTGTTGCTGATAGGATTATCATCCCGAAAGGGAAATATTTTTATAAAGGAAATTTTGTTGTAGAAAAAGATTGGTCGGCGGCTTCGTATTGGTTTGCTATTGCAGCTTTGGCAGGTAAGTCGCACATCTTGTTAAAAAATTTAAAACCCGATAGCATACAAGGCGATGCAGTATTGCCGGAGCTGTACAGCCGTTTGGGAGTGACATCTGTAGCAACTTCAAAAGGATTGTTGCTGACCAAGACGCAAGGGTTTGTTTTGCCAGATTCTTTTTTATATAATTTTACCGATTGCCCCGATATAGCTCAAACTCTTATTGCAACAGTGGCCGGAATGAAATTAAAAGGTCTTTTTTCCGGACTAAAAACGCTGCGCATCAAGGAGACGGATAGAATTTCTGCCATGATAAAAGAGCTCTCTAAAATGAATGTGATATGTAGCTTTTCCGACGATAGTATCGCTATTCAGCCTTCGGTATTAAATGTAAAATCTGCTGTAAATACTTACCACGATCACCGAATGGCAATGTGTTTAGCCCCTTTAGCGCTTAAAGCGGATGTGTTGCATATTAATAATCCTGATGTGGTAATTAAATCATATCCCGCCTTTTGGGATGACTTAAAAAAAATTGGTTTTAACTTGTTAAGTTAGTCAATTGCTTTTTTGTATTTTTGTATCTCTAAATCAAAAAAAAATATGACGGTAGATATTTTTGTTCCATGTTTTGTAGATCAATTGTTTCCGCAAACTGCTTTTAATATGATTAAAATATTAAAAAAACTGGGTGTTGATGTTTATTATAACGATAATCAATCATGTTGTGGACAGATGGCTTTTAACAGTGGACACTGGGATGAAGCAAGAGATTTGGGAGAGAAATTTCTACGTGATTTTTCTAACGATAGATATATCGTAGCTCCTTCGGCATCGTGCGTGGCAATGGTAAAAAATAATTATGATAAGCTATTTTATAACTCATCATTACATAATGACTATAAAAAGGTTCAAAAAAATATTTTCGAATTTACCGACTTTGTTGTTAATGTTCTGAAGGAAGATGATATGGGAGCAGCGTTTAATGCAAAAATTACATATCATGATTCGTGTGCCTCGCAGCAATACGGACTTAAAAATGAGCCTAGAACTCTTTTGAGAAATGTAAAAGGACTTGAGTTGATAGAAATGAATGATGCTGACGAGTGTTGTGGATTTGGTGGTACATTTAGTGTAAAACATGAGTCTATTTCTGTAGCTATGGCGCAGCAAAAAGTCGAAAATGCTTTAGCAACAGGTGCCGAATATATTGTCTCAACCGACTCTTCGTGCCTGATGCATCAACAAGGATATATCAATAAACATAAACTAAATATTAATACAATGCATATTATTGATGTGCTGGCTCGCTTTTAGCCGTATCTCTCAACCTCAGTCTCAACCTCAACCTCAACCTCAACCTCAACCTCAACCTCAACCTCAACCTCAGTCTCAACCTCAACCTCAACCTCAACCTCAACCTTAGTCTCAATCAATCAATCTCTAAACTCTTTTTAAAAACATTAAAGCTGTAATATCATTTTGCAACTATTTTTTAGTTATCTATGTCCTTAGTTGTGTTGAGGTTGTTGTTATTATTATCAGTAATAATGCAATCTTAACAGATTCTACTAACTAATGAACTGTTGCTATGTTGAAAGTAAGAACGATATTAATGTTGTTTTTGGTTTTGTTTTTTATGTCAGATATTCATGCCATAGAACAACAAAACAAAGGAGAAGAAGAATTTTGCACTTTAGTAAAAACTACTCAAAAACGTAATTCCTACGAATTAAATTTGCTCTCTTTAAACTCGAATTTCGAAAGAGTATATTTCCTTAATCAGCTTTTTAAATTTTCGGAAGTTGTTGTAATGGATTCCGATCCTGACTCAAAAACTTTTTTGATAGGAGCTTCTGTAAAGTATCCTATGGAGCATATCATGCTTATGATTTCTGATGTAAAAACTGTTACACAAGAGAAAGCCTCCTTATGGAGCCCGGCTCAAAAACAAAAATGGATGACAGAGTGTGATAAGTATTATACGACTAAAAAATAGCGGATATGAAGAAGTTTATACTAATAGTAACCTTGATGGCAATAGTAATGCCTAATCTCTTTTCGCAGAGTTTTACATGTTTAGAGTCTGCACCTTTTTGTACAGGAACAAATTATGCCTTTCCGGCTTCTGTTAATGCTCCTCCTGCCGAGGAGGGACCGGATTATGGATGTTTAGGCTCTCAACCAAATCCTGTTTGGTATCATATGCTTATCGAATCTTCCGGAGATCTTATTATCGATATGTACTCTACTCCGACTGAAGATATTGATTTTATATGCTGGGGTCCATTCGAGAATCCAACAGATCCTTGTCCTAATGGGTTAGATGAAGATCATGAAGTGGATTGTAGTTATGACGGTTCTTCTACCGAAACATGCACAATCAGAGGGGCTCAGGCAGGAGAGTACTATATTCTTCTGATAACGAATTTTTCAAATCATCCGTGTAATATTAACTTTTCGCAAACGGGTGGAAATGCTTCTACCGATTGTGGTATTGTGCCTCCTCAAACAACATCTAATTCGCCGGTTTGTTATGGTGATACTTTACTGCTACAGGCAGCTACTTCGGGTGGAGCAGAATTTGATTGGGCAGGACCAAATAACT
>JAYEOD010000010.1:0-6238 GCA_034722575.1 Bacteroidota bacterium
CATCAAAAATACTTTTCGAAAAACTTATTCCCGGCGATATAGTAAGATGTTCGCCTTTAATATCATATTCTAGTTTTGAGTTAAAGTTAGAGACATCGAATTTGTAACCATAAAACCCGGTGGCATTGTCTTGTGTGCCATGGTCGTATGATATTTGTGTTCTTAGATTTTTGACTTTTGCTCTAAAATCCACATAATTAGTGTTCGATTCTCTGGTGGATAAAGAGATATTATTCAGGTCGAGATAGATGGTTTGGATTTTTGATTGTTGAGTACCGGCAGATAAGTCAAACTGAATTTCTTTTCCGAAATCTCCATTAATATAAGTATTTACTCCAAATGTGTTAAGTGCTAATTCAGTATCCGGATATCTTCTGTCGGAATATTGTATCAGGTTTTCTAAAGAATCTGATGGATGGTATTTATAGTCTTCAAAGAAAAGATATTCATCCTGAAAGCGATCTCTGTGTTGGTAGTTGGTTGAGATTCTTGCCGAAAGATGTTTGTATTTTCCCAGATTTACAGCTGCATTAGCGGTTTTAGTACCGAAATTACCGTATTGAACGTTTGCTGATACTGTAGTTTTATATTGTGAAGGATTTTTTGTGATAATATTTATCACTCCCGAAACAGCATTAGGTCCATATAAAGCAGAGGAGGGTCCTATTACTACTTCAATTTTTTCTATATCGTGAATACCAATAGGAAGCGATTCCCAAAATATTCCTCCTTGGAAATTATTGTAAACAGGTCGTCCGTCTATCATCACTAAAGTGATAGTATTTTCTGAATCAAAAAGGTATTTCCCGGGAGGTACATTATCGTTTCCACGGATGTGTACATCGTAATTCCCATTAGTTTTTTCTCTTATAATCATACCGGGAACCAGTCGTAACGCTTCGGGTATATTTAATACTCCCGAGTTAGCTAATTCATCCTGCGAAATAACTGTTACGCTGAGCGGAGAATTAAAAGTCTGTTCCTCTTTTTTACTGGCGGTTTCAATAACAGGATTTAGTATTATTTTATATAACTCTTCAATAGAACTTACTTTTAATTTTTTAACCAACCACATCAAATTTTCTAGCGACAAGTCCATAAGGTCTTCTTCCGACATATTAAGAATCATTTCGCGGGAATATTTTTTTATAGAGAGGGTATCGGTTTGCTGTTGAGCCGCTAATGTAAAGTGGCTCACAGTAAAAAGTATAAATAATATGTATCGTAAAGTGTGCTTCATATTAGTTTATTTCGATACCTAAATTAATTAATGATTGCGATAGTTTCATTCTTCTTTTACGAATCATTTGTGGATTGATTTGAAATAGCAAAGCTTTATTATTTTCAATAAAATTAATACATGCTTCATCATTTTTTTTCTCTGAAATAGTAAGTGTTGCCTTCCCCGCTAGGTGAACATTTATAATATTAAGTTTTTTAGATTGTTCTTTTGTAATAAATAAAATATGACAGAAGTCGATTTTTTCTATCGAATTGTATTTTTTTATAATAATAGGTTGATTTAACACTTTTTTCTTTTTAGAAATATGTTCTAAATGTTCGGTGATTTTTGACTCTCCAAAAATCCCAATAATAAAATCACCCTTTTTATTATTTTCTGGCCAATCTATTCGTTTTGTAAAATTATATACATATAGGGCTTTATACTTAGCATACTGCGCCTGAAGTGGCGTAGAAAGTAGCGTGCTAAATATTAAACATAGACCTATTAATATTGATTTTTTCATGCGGAATTTTTTGTCCGCTACAAAAGTAGTAATTATACCATATTAATCATTACACAAGTTTAAATGAATACAAATTAATAATTATAAATAGGAACTTTTAAAATATTTAAAGTAAACACGAAAGTAGTAATAGTATAGGTTGGGTTTGTGCGGAGAATACTGATTTTGAATAGGTGAAAATACTTATTGTTGTTTTAGGTGTTAGATTAGTGAAATAGTTTATTACAGAATTTATGCTTTATTGTAATTTTTTCCCGATTGTTATAGTTTGAATTATGCGCTGTGCTGTATTCTGCAATAATTTTGGGGTGTTTCTTATCGACTCTTCTAGGGTACAAGGTTCTTCCTGAATACTAAATATAGCATTAAATCCTTTAGAATAGAGTTCTTGATATTTTTCGCCAAGTCGTCCTGCTATAGCAATAACAGGTTTGTTGTGTTTTTTTGCCAACATTGCTACGCCAAAAGGTGTTTTTCCGTATTGTGTCTGGAAATCAATATTTCCCTCTCCGGTAATAACTAAATCACAGTTTTTTATTTGCTCTTCCAATTTACAAGTTTTACTAATAAGTTGAAAACCATTTTCTATTTCCGCATCTAAAAACCCAATAAAACCGGCGGCTAATCCTCCTGCCGCGCCGGCGCCGGGAATATTTCCGATATCAATACCGCAAAATTTTTTTAACTTTTTTTCAAAGTGTAGCATGTTTTTTTCTAGCTCTACTCGCATTTTGGCTGTAGCTCCCTTTTGCTTTGAATATACGTTCACAGCCCCATTAATTCCTGTTAAAGGATTAGAAACATCGCAGGCAATTTTGATGTTTGTTTCTTTTATTCGTTTATCGAGATTTGAAATATCTATCGTCTCTATTTTAGAAAGGTGTGTGCCACCATATTTTATAGAATCTCCGTTTTTATCTAAAAGCTTGCCACCTAAAGCTTGAAACATCCCTGCACCACCATCGTTAGTAGCACTTCCTCCAATTCCTATAATAATATTTTTGACACCCAAATTTAGTGCGGCGTTAATTAGTTCCCCTGTACCGTATGTTGTTGTAACAGATGGATTTTTCTCGTTTTCAGATAGTAATTCTAGTCCGGAAGCTGCTGCCATTTCAATAAAAGCAGTCTCTCCTTTTTTAGATAGCCCAAAAAAACTATCGATTTTTCGCATTAAAGGATTGTGTACTTGAACTGTTTTTTTTGTTCCTTGTGTAGCAACAATCAGAGCTTCTACAGTGCCTTCACCGCCATCTGCCATTGGCATTATTGCGATTTGTGATTGCGGTAGAGTTTTTTTAATGCCTATGGCAATATTTTCAGCTACTTTTTGTGCCGATAAACACTCTTTAAAAGAATCGGGTGCTATTATTATGTTCATCCGTTTATAATTTGTTTTTCATCCGTTTATAATTTATTTACCCTGATATCAGTGCATTAAGATTTCTATTTAACATAATGTTTTCTTTGTCGATTTGTTTATTCATTCAATTTTTCATTCGCCATTCGTAATTAATTCAGTTTTTCTTTGTCGGATGGAGCTGCACATTTATAATCATTCTCGTGTGTGTTAAAGATTTTAGTATGGCTCGTTTCATCGAATTAAACGAATTAATCTAATTTTTTTGATCCTATGAAAGTAGATTATGTTATATCTTATTCATTCATTCATTCATTCATTCAACCTCAACCTCAACCTCAGCCTCAACCTCAACCTCAACCTCAGCCTTAACCTTAACCTTAGTTGTATATGGCTCGTTTCATTAGTATTCGTTTTAAAGCAAAGCTACTTAGTATTTTTCTATGTTTATGAATCTTAAAAGAAGAAGCTGTTATGTTCGGCTTTAAGCCAGATGGTTTCGTATGGTTTTAATGAAATAGCGATATATCCTCTTCCAAATTTTTCTTCCGAAAGAATATCTTCAGCAGGATTTGTAGAAGAGAGATCGAGTGTTTGATGCGAATTTGTTACGTTGCTGATGCATAGAATGTCTTCTTGGTCAGACTCTCTTTTAAAAGCTATAAATTCATCCTTTATATTTAGCCAATGTTGTTTGCTTTCGGGATGAAAAGCAGGGTGTTGTTTGCGTATTTTTATTCTACGAATTAATTCGTTTAGAACTATTTTGTGATGAGTATTGGAACTGAGTTTTTGTGTTATCTCATCATAATTCCATTTTTTACGGTTTAATGTTCTTGCTCTTTTAGTTTTGTTAAATCCTGTGTAGTTATTTTTTGTTGCTAAAAGACTATGGATATAGAATGCCGGGATGCCTTTAAAAGCCATCATAATGGTTTGGGAACAGATAAAACGTTGCTGTTGCCACTCTTCTCCTCCTGAAAGAGATTTTTTCATTGCATCGAAATATGTTATGTTTAGCTCGTAAGCGCTTTGACTGCCGTCGCTATTGGTTTTGGTGCTTATTTTGCCTCCAATATCCGTAATGCTGGTGTATAATTTTTCTTTTTTGTTTTCCGGAATTAATCCTTCTAAAGGTCTTACTCCAATGCCATCATGACTGGCAGTAAAATTAAAAAAAGTACACTCTTTATCCGGTTCGGGAAGCGCTGCAGCCCATTTGTTGAAATAGAAAGCATTGCCGGAGAAAAGGCTATATAATAGGAGAGGAGGAAGACTGAATTGATATACCATATTTGCTTCATCGCCATCTCCGAAATAACTTAAATTTTCTTTGTTAGGAACGTTAGTCTCGGTTAGTAACACTAACTCCGGATCGATATAGTCAAAAATATCTCTGAATACTTTTGTTATTTCATGTGTTTCGGGTAGATGAAGACACGTTGTACCAACTTCTTTCCATAAAAAAGCAATAGCATCAAGCCGTATGATTTTTGCTCCTTTCGAAATATAAAATAGCAATACATCTAACATTGTTAGAAAAAGTTTTTGACTACTGAAGTTTAAATCTATTTGGTCGGCACTAAAAGTAGTCCAAACATATTTCTTTCCGGATGCGGTATTAAATGGAGTGAGTAGTGGCGAGTTACGGGGTCGAGTTACCATAGAGAGATCTTTTTCGGCATCTTCTACGATAAAATAATTTTTTTCGGGTGACTTATTATCGAGAAATTTTTTAAACCAGTCGCTTTTTGCAGAGATATGATTTATCACTAAATCAAACATTAGTTTATTGTCTATACCGATTTTTTCTATGTCAGACCAATTGCCTAAATCGGGATTTATCTTGTAATAGTCTATTACAGAAAAACCATCGTCGGAGCTATACGGAAAAAATGGTAGGATGTGTATAGTGGAAATAGCTTTATTAAGATATGTTTTTAAGAAAAGATTTAATGTGTGAAGTGGCTTTTGTTTGTTTTGAACAATACTATCTCCATAAGTAATCAGAATAATGTCCTTTTCGCTCCATTTCGAAGTCTTTTCCTTTAGTGTGGGAAAAGGATATTTATCGAGTAAATCGAAAATTTCAGAGATAAGACCCTCATTAAACTTCTCTTTATATATAAAAGAAAGTCTTTTTGATAGCGACTGGTTTAAATTTTTCTTTCTCATAATATTTATTCTTTGTTATCTGACTCAACGGCTTCGTATAGATGTTGTAAAAAATTTGGTATAGCAGAGTTTATTCTTTTCCAGCTTGGGATGTAAGAGTTTTGATAGGTCTCTTCTAAAATATCGATACCGGCTTGATGTACTATTTCAGCAAATATATCAATAATATTTCCTAATAAAAAAATATTATTAAGGTAAATTAATATTAGGAATAAATATGAGCTACTCATTAACAACATTTAGCAGTGGAGGTAAATTAACTTAAATTGACTATGCATTTGAAGCCATTAATAAAGGAGAAAATTCCATTGGTATTCGTGCTAAAAATGGAGTTGTATTAGGTTGTTTATTAATTTATTTAATAAATTTTTCAATAATAGCAAGCGAGAAAAAGATTACTTCAATTTTAGTAGATGAGGAAAGCTTTAGCAAGATTGAACTTTTAGGAGTAAGCTAAGGAATAACATATTCTGGGTTGACTGCTGATTTTAGATCAGTATTAGAAAAGGCTAGAAAAGACTATTAAGCATTTGTAACAAAATATCATAATCCAATGCCTACGAGAAGATCAGCTGAATCTGTAGCTAGTTTAATGTAAGAAGCTACATAATCTAGTGGAATTAGACCTTTTGGTATTGCTTAATTAGTTGCTGGATATGATGAAGATGGACCTCATTTATATCAAATTGATCCCTCTGGAGCATTCTTTGGCTGGAAAGCAACAGCTATCGGAAAGAGTAATATTACAATGAAGAACTTTTTAGAAAAGAGATATGCAGATGAAATTGAAATGGAAGATGCTATTCACTTAGCTATTTTAATGCTTAAAGAAAATTTTGAAGGTATAATTTATTTATTTTTATTCTTGTAAAACATTCATTTAATAGGTGAAATTAATGAGAAAAATATTGAAATTGGAGTAATCAGAGCTGATAAATTATTTAAGATTCTATCT
>JAYEOD010000011.1:0-6208 GCA_034722575.1 Bacteroidota bacterium
ATAAGTTCGGCCGGGTGATCTTCGAACAAGTTCTCAGCTTCCCGGTCTCTCTAATGCTTCGCTGCGAGCTGAATAACATTTTTCTGAATGCCAATCCAACTCATTACTTATTTTTATCAAATCCTGCCGGCTGTTAACTCATATAATCATTGTCGTGTGTGTTAAAAGTTTTAGTATGGCTCGTTTCATCCGTTTATTTTTTAGACATGATTTACATGATTTATATGTTTTTCTGCGAAATCTGCGTGAAATAAAATTATGTTCATCGTTTATAATTTATATCAAATATACATTAAAATAATTTGGCTTACGAAAATAGCTCTTTGATATCGTCGGGTTTTAAGGTTTTCATTAAATTTTCATCGGTTTGAATAATGTCTGATGCTAGTTTTTTCTTTTTTTCCTGAAGCTTCAAGATTTTTTCTTCCACTGTATTTTTTGTTATCATTCTATAAGCAAAAACTTTTTTATCTTGTCCGATACGATAGCAACGATCAATTGCTTGTTCTTCTACCGCAGGATTCCACCATGGATCAACAATAAACACATAATCGGCAGCAGTTAGGTTTAGTCCGGTGCCTCCGGCTTTTAAACTAATTAAAAATACTCTTAATGATGTATTTGATTGAAAATTCTCTACGCTCTCTTGCCTCTGTTTTTTTGAACATTTCCCGTCTAAATATTCATGATCGATATAATGTTTTTCTAGCTCTGTTTTGATAAGTTTTAACATACCAACAAATTGCGAAAATATTAATATTTTATGGTTAGCTGTTTTTTCTGTAATAAAACGTAGCAGCTCATTAATTTTTGCCGATTTTGATGTGGTGATACTCTCTTTGTTTAATAGTAGTGGTGAATCGCAAATTTGACGAAGGCGCAATAGTCCTTCTAAAATAAATAGTTTTGATTTGCCTAATCCATTAGTTTCTATTTTTTGTAATATTTTATCTCGATATTCATTACGATATGCGTCATAAATATCTTTTTGTTCACTTTGCATTTCACAATAAATTACATTTTGTGTTTTAGCGGGTAATTCTGTGGCTACTTGTTCTTTGGTTCGGCGTAATATAAAAGGATTTGTAATTCGTTGTAGCTCTTTTGAAATATCTTGGTCGCCGTCTCTATCGATTTTTGTGGAATAATTATCTCTGAATGATTTTATATCGCCAAAGAAACCCGGATTAATAAAGTTCATTTGTGCATATAAATCGAAAGTAGAATTTTCAATTGGGGTGCCGGTAAGAGCAAATTTTGTGCTCCCTTGAAGTAGGCTTACAGCTTTATATCGCTGCGAAGCAGGGTTTTTAACGGCTTGCGATTCGTCTAAAACAATGTAATTAAATTTAAAATCTTTAAGCAGTTCGATATCTCTTACTACAACACCGTAGCTGGTAATAATCAGGTCGAAATTAGAAAATTTTTCAGTGCTTTTTTCTCTTTTATTTCCGTAATGGTAGTGGGCTTTTAGCGATGGAGCAAATTTTGCTATTTCGTTTTCCCAGTTAAAGAGTAAGGTAGTTGGTACAACAATTAAAGAGGGTGGAGTCTGTTTTTTTTGTTTTAATTTGAAAAAGGTTAATAATTGAAGTGTTTTGCCAAGACCCATATCGTCGGCTAAAATACCTCCCCATCGCATCGAATCTAAAAAAGCCAACCATTGTAAACCCTCTTTTTGGTAGTGTCGGAGGTTGGCTTTTATGCCTCGTGGTATTTTTACTTTTTCTATCTCTTTAATCTCTTTTAGCCTCTGTTTTTTCTCGGTAATCTCTTTTAAAATCTCTTCATCGTTAATATTATCGAAAAGTTCTTCAATCATATTAAAGCGAAGTTTCGAAATGTGTAGCTTGTTTTTCTCTACCTGTCCATTACGAAAATATTTGCTTAATTTTTCTATCCATTGTTCGGGTAATAAGCCTATTGTACCATTTTTTAATTCAATAAATTGCTGTTTGTTAATTACCGCTTTTTTTAAATCGTTGATTTTTATTTGATAGTTGCCAAAATTTATTTGAATATCTAACTCAAACCAATCTTGTTTCGAGCTAAAAGTTGTTTTTACCGATGCTTTAAAGGGTGAGTGTCGGAAGTTTTTTAATTTATTAATACCGAATACTTTAATGTTTTCGACTTGTAGCTCTTCGTAAAATTTATAAAACCACATATCTTTTGTTAAATCATCGAACGAGAGATGGAAAAATCCAAGATGTTTTTGCACCTCAAAATCAGGATGTAATTTGCTTAAAATAATCAGAAATTCATTTTCAAAAGTGGTGTCTCTATTGTATTCAACTGCTTTGTTGTCGTTAAAATGTAGAGTGTTTCCGTTTTGAGATAATTTATATGATTGGCCGTTAGAATAATTTACTACGGGTTCAAATTTCAATACGTTTTCGTTTTCTGTAATGTATAATTGTCTCGACTCGGGGTTGGGGTAGTGTTCCTCTTTGTTTATTAAGGTTTTAGTAAACTCTATTTTAAATTGTTTAGAGAGTTTTTGGACGATCTCGTTATAGAAAATCTCTTTGTGTTTTTCGTGTATCCGTAGTCCGTGAGGGTATTTGGTTAAGAAATAGCAGGCATTTATATTTTTGTGAACATAAATAGTATCTTTTATTATGGAGGTATAAAATCCCGATTTTACTGTATTCGTTCTGATTTTTTCGTCAGAAATTTGAAAGTAACTCTTTAAAATTAACAGAGGATCTTTTTTTGTTACTTTTAGTAAAAGATTAATAGGGTTTTGTTCGATGTTTACGGGTATCAGATTCTTTTTTTTGATTTTGAAGATATCACGATTATTTTTTTGTGTAAAAATATGTCTCTCTTTTTCAAGTAATTCAAATATGTGCTGTATAGCTGCCAGTTTTGTTCTTAAAGCAGAATGGTTATTTATTTTATGCTGATTATTATCATCGTAATTTTCATCTTCGTTATAATATAAATTATCTTGTCGCGTATCATTATAGTAATCAATTAAGTCGATTAATTTTTTTTGGTTGTCGCTTAAATAAATTGTTTCGTTATAATTAAGAGTGTTGTATGAGTCTATATGGGAAATAAGTTTAGTGCCCTGTTTATTTGATTTTCCTTTAATAGGCGTAATATAAAATGATTTATCGTTATAGTTGTTGATGTTGTGTGGAATAACAACAAAGCCTATTTCTCTTATCTCTTTTTTTTGATATTGAGGTAGAGTGTCAAATGTTTGCGATATTTCATGAATTAATTTATGGTCATAAGAATCTGAATTTGGTGTTAATAATCCTATGCCCTTTCTGTATAACTGATATTTTAATAAATTTTCGTGAAAAAACAGGCGTATATATTCTTCGAATTTTTCTGTTTCCTGTATAGAATATTTATGCATTAAATGCTCTTTAGTGCTAAATAACTCTTTGTGAAAGTAGTTGTTGAAAAAATTCGACATATTATTTGCTAATAAATAGTATATTACACCGGCTTCTGAGTCGCTGTAACCGTAAATAATATTTGGCTCGTCTGATATAACTTTTACTTCTCCATTATTATGCTCAAATGTTACCCATTGTTGGTCGCCGGAGTAATGAGGTGAAAAATGGAAACTGATACTATTTTGCGAGTTGAATAGAGTGTCTATAATTTTGCCTTCAATATCATATGATGGTAAATTATTGTAATCGATCTGTAAGTGTATTAGATCTATTGTTAATAGTTTATAATTAGGAATGGAAATTGGTTCGAATCCATTTTTGCGTTTTGGAAATTTTTGTTCTGTATATTGTTTTAGTGTAAAGTTGTCGTTTTCTGCAATGTGTAGCAGTGCTGCTACACGGTGTTTGCAAAGTGTATTCCAGTTGTAAGGGCAGTTGCATGATGTTTGAATATTGTTTGAGGTGAAACCCTCTATTTTTATAGTATATAAAAGCCCTCCTTGGATTTCGAAATCGGCAATATCTTTATTGGTATCTATGTTTGCAGATATTATGGCGTTGTTGTGGAAAAGATCATTGCCTCTTTTTATCACTTTCTTATCGGCATGAAAGTTGATGTAGTCGTTAATATATTTTTTATTCATAATTCGATATGGTATATAATGCAAAAATGGTGCTTTTTGTTGCGAACAACAATAATTTTTAAAAAAAGAGAGTGAAGTAGCGAGAATTAATCTTAGTTTTTTTTGCACGATATATCCAGATAAATAGGCAGATGATCGCTAAAGCCGCCATGAAACGCCGGTCCTCGATATGTTCTGAAAGGTTTTTGACCTAAATATTTTTTATCCTCTTCCATTAAAAAATCAAAATTGCAGATAGTGGCTTTTGCTCCTTTTACAAAAATAGAGTTCGCTTTTTGCGATGGAAGTAAGTTTTTAGAGATTAATAGCTGATCGAATCGAAACCAGTTATTTCGATATTTCATGGTGCCAATACTTCCTTTCATATAATCTTTACCCATTAAATTAATCAAATTATTAGATCTTGAAGAGGTTAGAATTTTGATGCTTTCACTCTCGGGCTCATCATTAAAGTCGCCCATAATAATTATTTTTGCTGATGCTGTATTATTTAACAGCGAATCGGTTTTTTGTTTTAGAAGCGATGCTACATAGCATCTTTTGGGTTCGGTAACCATATATCCTCCGTACCGCGATGGCCAGTGGTTGACAAAAATATTCAGAGTGTCGCAGTTTTTTAAATGCCCTTTTACATAAATTATATCTCTGGTTTTGTCGGTGGTGTCGAAAGGAAAACTAACATTAATAAATTCCGTCTCTATAATATTAAAAAGGTCTTTATCGTATAATAAGGCAGCGTCAATGCCGCGCTCATCAGGCGATTCGTGGTGGATAAAAGAGAAGTTGTTTTTGAATAAAGGGGTTTTATATATCAGATGGTTTAAGGCTTGTTCACTCTCTATTTCGGCAAGTCCTATTATAGGTAATGTGGAGAATTCCTTTACAGCCATCAAGGTTTTATAGATGTTTTTTATCTTTTTATGGTATTTATAAGAATCCCAATGATGCGAGCCGGTGGGAAGAAAGTCATCGTCGTTTGTATTAGGATTATCTTGTAAGTCAAAAAGATTTTCTACGTTATAAAACGCAATGCGATACTCTTGTGTTTGTGCGTATAAAAATATTATTGCAAAAAATAGTATTAGGGGGAGTTTTTTAGTCATCTTATTTTGGTTTGCATTTATATAAAACAGATAATAGTTTCTGCATTTGAACAGGTTTTGAGATGTAGTCATCCAATCCTGCGTCAAGATATGTTTGTTTGTCGCCTTTCAGCGAGTCTGCTGTAATGGCTATTATTTTCGGTTGTTTTGCTTTATCCCATCTTTTGCGTATCTCGTTTGTGGCTTCTAGTCCATTCATAATAGGCATCTGTAAATCCATTAAAATAATATCGTAATGCGCTTTTTCTAGTTCTTCGAGCGCTTTTTTGCCATTAGAAATAATTGTGGGATTATATCCCAGCTTATTTAGTATTCTATTTATTACCTTTTGGTTTGTTCTGTTGTTTTCGGCAACAAGTATTCTTAACGATGGATCGAGGTTGTTCTGTGTAATATCTAAATGTGTTTGTATCCTTATTTCGCGTAATTTGTTTGCATTGTTTTGTATAATGTTTACATATGTATTAAATAGTGTTAAGGCGTCGAATGGTTTGTAAAGAATAACGCTGTTTTTTTGAATTACCTTGAAAAAATCATTGGTGCTTTTCATCTTTTTTAATAATACTAATGGTTTATCAGTCTCTTTTCTGATTTTATCAATAGTCTCCAGCTCATTTAATCGCGAGTTAGATAAATCTACTATTAACAAATCGTGTTGTTCTGTCTTTTTTATCCAACAAAAATTATTAGACTCGTAAAATGTTCTTTTAATTTTCATCCCCCATAACGAGGCGTAGCTAGTGATATTCGGACAAGGGGTGTGGTTGTCGGATACTAGTAAAATACTTTTTTCAAATAGGATAGGGGTATCTTTTAAAAGAAATTTAGGGTTTGTTACAGATGTGTTTTTCTCAAAGGTTAATGTAAATGAAGCGGATATTACTTGGTCGTTGTTGATTTTAATTTTTAAAGAGCCTCCAAGTAATTTTATGATTTCACTGCTAATAGCAAGCGATAACCCGGTATAAACCTCTTCTTCTCCTACAAATATTTCGTTAAAAGGGTTTAATAAAGTTTTTGTATTTGTTTTTGCAGGAATAATGCA
>JAYEOD010000012.1:0-6199 GCA_034722575.1 Bacteroidota bacterium
AACCCTCTCCACCTCACCAACAGCCGTTTAAACAACCTTAAACACCTCTCCTTAAAAGCAAAGAAAACAATTTTTCTAATATTACCTTATCATACTTTACATGTACTAAAAATCACACGTTTTGTTATTTTATTAACAAGTGCAAAAATATAAGGTTTCGGCAGAATAGTTCACTATTTTTGTAATAAATACTAAAAAAAAATCACAATGATAAAATCAGTATTCACTTTAATATTATTACATATTTCCATACTTACTTTAGGACAGGATGATATTTATAACAACAGCGATTTTAAATACGATAACTACATATACAACGACAATATCTATTCTGCACAGATCCATAAAAAAGGATTTCCTTTATCGATGGCTATATTAGACATCAACAATCTAAATAAGAACCTCCTACTCTCTTTCGATGATTTTAACGATGATGTAATAGACTACTACTACACCTTAATACATTGCAACGCTAACTGGGAGCCTTCAAACCTTCAAAAAAACGAATATATACTAGGCTTTGACGAAGGATATATTGAGGAGTACAAATTTTCATATAACACAATACAACCGTTTATCCATTACAGTTTAGAATTCCCACAGGAGGAGCATATGCCTACAAAAAGCGGTAACTATATTATTAAGGTTTACCCTTCCAACCATCCCGATAAGGCGATACTATCAGCTCGTTTTATGATTTATAATCCACAAATTATTATTGATGCAGACATAAAAAAAGCCACTTCAGTAAAAAAACGCGATAAAATGCAAGAGGTGGATTTTGTTCTTAACACAAAGCACATATACATATCGAATCCTATGCAGGAGATAAAAGTCACCATCGTGCAAAACAACAGAAGAGACAATATTATTACCAATATTAAGCCGATGAATATTAGAGGAGATATTCTTAAATACGATTATGAGGAGGAGAATCTGTTTATGGGGGGGAATGAATTTCGACATTTCGACATGAAAAGTTTCCGATATCAATCGGATAGAGTAAAGAAGATTGATGTTTTTAGTAGCCAGAATCATATTTATCTATACACCGATGAAATCAAAACCTATTCGCCATACATTTTTGAGAACGACATTAATGGTCGCAGGTTAATAAAGACTTCTGACTATGAGAATACTTCAACAGAAGCAGATTATGCGTGGGTACATTTCAGAATTCCCTACCCTGCCCCATTGCTAGATGGCGAAATTTATATATTAGGAGAGCTCACCAACTGGCAGCTCGACAAAAAATCGAGAATGACGTATAATTACGAGCACAAAGCCTACGAAGATAGCATATACCTAAAACAAGGATATTATAATTATTTATATGCTTTTTTAGAAGATGGTAAAAAGGAGGGCGATTTAACACTTTTAGAAAACAGTTTTTCCGAAACTGAAAATAGCTATACCATATTTGTGTATTTCCGTCAACAGGGGGGCTTGTATGATAAATTGATTGGGGTTGAGTCGTTTAGTTCGGTAATAAAATAACTGAAATAATAATTATCATCTTAATTTTGGGGCTTTAATATACTTTTCGGGATGGCGTGGAGTAATAGTTTTATAAAAGGCTACTATCTCTTCAAAATCTTTTTGCATATTGCCTGTAGGATACATCACTTTTGCTATGCCGCCGACTTTTCTCTTATAATCAATATACCCAATAAAGATGGGCAGATTTGCTTTTACAGCGATACTGTAGAATCCTTTTTTCCAGTATTTTACAGGCGAGCGTGTTCCTTCGGGAGTAATAGCAATAATAAACTCTTCTTCACTATCCATACGCTCCACTATTTGATTCACTAAATCGGTCTTTTTTCTACGATCAACAGGAATCCCTCCTTCTCTCTTCAGCCATCCGGCAAACGGAAAAAAGAAAGCCTCTTTTTTTATAAGAAACCCCACTTTTAAGCCCACTACATCAAATGCCATTTTAGCCAAAAAAAAGTCCCAGTTACTGGTATGCGGAGCCATAATAGCAACAGCTTTTTTTTCTGTTAAAAAAAGTTCTTCATCAATACGCCATCCCAAAAGTTTCAATAAAAATTTACTAATCACTCTACTCATAAAAAATATTTTTAAAAATCTACTTCCAGATTTAATGTCTCTTTTAACTCTCTTAATGCGGGATTTTTTTTCGCCATAAACTCGAATTTATCTTTTGGCGTATATGGTCTAAGATTTTCGGTAGTATTTTCTAACCGAATACTTAGCTGCACCAAACTATTTTCTAAACGCTTACGCAAGAAGTTTAATATTTTCGGTTTTTGATCCAGTACTTTTGATTTTTGCAACGAATTACGCACTGTTATAATAACTTCGTATTTCGATTCGTCGAGAAGCAATTCACCGGCATCTAAAGTTGTTTTTAAATTCCCATCCCATTCAGGGAAATTACACGTCATATCATCCCATGATTTCTTTAATTGCGGCAAAGAAAATGCAGTTACTTTATCTCTTTCTTGCTCAATACCCTGCCCGCTATCTATTGAAAACCTTTTACCTTTTGGCTCATCAGTTTTTAAAGGCGATACATTAAGATAAGTTTTTTTACCCGATTCAATTGTACGCAGAGGTTTTTCTACTTTTTTAGCTACCGGTTTACCAACAACACTAATTTTTGAAGCAACACTACTATGTTTTTTCTTTTTTGGGACAAAAGGGGGCGGTATTAGTTCAATTTTTTTTTTTCGTTTTGATTAATTTCATGAGTAAGAGAAGCGAGTTTTAAAAGAGTTAATTCTATATGCAGCCTTTTATTACTACTACTCTTATAAGTAACATCACAACTATTTTGAATCTCTAACCCTCGCCTCAAAAACAGGTCATCACATTTTTGTGATTGTTCACGAAATCTTTCACCAATATTCTCTCCTATTTCTAGAAGAGCAATAGTAGATGCGTCTTTACTCACAAGTAAATTACGCAAATGCTCCCCCAAACCGGTAATAAAATACTGTCCATCGAATCCTGCATCAAGAATTTCATTATAAATCATTAATACTTGTGCAGTATTATTCTCAATAAAATAATCTACCAAGCGAAAATAATAATCATAATCAAGCACATTAAGATTCTCTATTACAGCGTCGTAAGTAATATTATTTCCTGCAAAAGACACAATTTGATCGAAAATAGAAAGTGCATCGCGCAAAGCGCCATCGGCTTTTTGTGCTATTATCTGTAGTCCATCAGGATCACACACTACACCTTCTTGGTTAGCAACATTCAAAAGATGACTACTAATATCTTTTGTTTGGATTCTTTTAAAATCAAACACCTGACAACGCGACAGAATTGTAGGGATAATCTTATGTTTTTCGGTAGTGGCCAGAATAAACTTAGCATATTCAGGCGGCTCCTCAAGAGTTTTTAAGAAAGCGTTGAAAGCTGCTTGCGATAACATATGAACCTCATCAATAATATACACCTTATATCTACCATCCTGAGGAGGGATACGCACCTGATCGACCAGACTACGGATATCATCAACAGAGTTGTTAGAGGCAGCATCGAGTTCATGAATATTAAAAGAGGTACTCTCATCGAAGCGTGTACATGAGGAGCATTTACCACATGCCTCACCACTCTCTAAAGGAGATTCACAATTTATTGTCTTAGCCATAATACGAGCACAGGTAGTTTTACCCACACCACGTGGCCCACAAAACAAAAATGCCTGCGCAAGCTGATTATTTTTGATAGCATTTTTCAACGTATTTGTTATAGACGACTGACCTACAACTGTTGAGAAATCTTTAGGACGATATTTTCGAGCTGAAACAACAAAATTTTCCATGAAATCTTTCTAATTAATTTTCAAAGTTAAAAAAAAATCTCTTTTACAGAGATAAAAATTAAAAACTCTCCACTTCTGATTGCTAAACTAAAATGGCAATCCAATACCAAAATTCCATACTATATCACGAAATCTAATCATGGAAGTATCTATCCATCTGTCATTAACAGGGCGCGATGGAGTTCTAATTGGGAGCGCTGTATCGATACGAATAATAAAAAAATCGAAGTCGAAACGAAATCCTATACCGGCGTCCATTGCCATTTGTTGCGCAAAAGTATTCGCATCGAAATGACCTAAAGGATAGTCATCGCTTTTATTAAGCAACCAAACATTACCTATATCCAAAAACAGACCTCCGTGAAAGAAATCATAAATCGGAAAACGATACTCCATATTTGTCTGAATAACCATATCTCCAATTTTATCATAAACAGAGCCATAATCATCGACATAACCACCGGGGCCTAATGATCGAATCTCCCATCCTCTCATACCATTTGCTCCTCCCGCAAAATAACTCTTCTCAAAAGGAAGAGCAGAAGAGTTTCCATACGGCAACCCTATTCCAAGATAAGTTCGTATAACAAAAACATTTTTCTTATTAAGATAGTGATAGAAACGGAAATCAATATCCGACCTCACATACTGGGCATATCTAATATTAAACACAGTGCCATAATCTTCGGTATTTTCTCCAAAAGAGAGATGTTTATTTAGAGTATTAAGAAACAATCCCGACGACTCAATATTCATACGGTAATAAAAGAAATCAGATTGACGCCCTCTCTCCTGACCATTATAGATATAGGAATAATTAGTTGATAAAAGCAAGTGATTTCGATACTGTTCCTGATATTTTTTATCCAGTTGCAGAAGACGCTGTTCAAAATCGTCTTCAGTAAATATTTTTACTGAATTAAGAGCTATAGGTTCAAGGACATGATTTACTTTTTTAGATTGATGCCACTTATAACCAAACGAGAAATTAGTAATATATCGGGTATAATCTGATCTTTTCTGATAATTATACCCCGTGCTAATAGTAGTTACAGGGCTATAATCGTGAGTAAAAGATTCGGGTTTCACGGGAAGTAAGAACTTAGACAATGTAATGCTTGCATCTACACCACCTTCTATTGTATTAAACAGCAAAAATGCTTTCGTATCATCAGAAGTATTTTGCTGAGCCTCCAGCGCACCATGCAAACGAAGATTAAACAACTCCCCACCTTTAAATAAATTTTTATTCACATAACTAATATTACCGGCTAAGCCCGGATTCCCGGCAGTATTAGTACCTTCCGCTTCAATACTATAACCATGAACAGGGCTGCGATTAATACGGATTAAACAATCTAACTCATCACTATTTGTAGTATCTGTTACAACAAAATCAATATTCACAAATTTTGTAACATCCATTCTAGCGAGATTATTATATGTTTGACGCACTTTTTTTGAATTGTAATAATCATTACTACGAATACTGATTTGTCGGGCATACGTTTTACATCCCACCCTCATAGAAGAATCATACAAAAACCTAACATTATTTGTAGTAGAGTCGGACAGTCTTCTTTGATATTTTAACTCAAGAATATCATAAGTAGTGTCTGCCGCTAAAGGATTATAATTAGGATAGATATTAATATCACGAATTTTATATTGACGATGATTTTCTGTTACTATCTTATCAATCTCTTTTGTGGATGCAAATTGTTTTGGAAGAACATCAATAAACAGATTTAGAGAGTGATTATTTAGCGCGCTATCTACTCTATATCTGATAAACTCTTTATTAAATTTAAAAAAACCTTTAGTTCTAAGACCTGCTGTTACTCTAGCTCTTTCGCTATCAAGTGTATAAGCATCGTAAATATCACCACGTTTAATAGCACTATTTATCGTGTCAGCAACAATATATGGTTGCACAACACTATCCTGAAAATTATAATATATTTTGTTGATGGTATAAGGCTTTCCCGCCACTATATTATATATAGAAACTATTTTCCTTTTACTCTCTTTTGTAGAACAAATTACCTTACCGTTAAAATACCCTTTACTACGAAGATAACTCTCAAACTGCTCTGCTGTATAAAGAGCTTTGGAACGATTATAATATATAGGTCTCTTTCCAATCTTATTTTTCAACCAACTATTAAACTTTGTAGGTCTCTTATCCTCTACCGTAGTATATATCCACTGTTTTATCCAAAAAACACCTAAAGCCTTATCATTAGGCTCTTGCTGCACAAACCCATCAAGATCCGATTCACTAACTTTCGCATCTCCTATATGGATTACATTTTTCTTCAACAATTTCTGCCCACCAACTTTCGACACAGGCACACAACTATTCAGTCCTAATAAGAATAACAGTATATATAT
>JAYEOD010000013.1:0-6191 GCA_034722575.1 Bacteroidota bacterium
TCTTTCTTTTTCGTGTAGCAAATCAATTATTGCAATTCGCATTGGATGAGCTATCGCTCTGAGCTTACTAGCTGCGGCCTCCAACTTTATAACATCAAGTTCTAACTTCTTCATATATCTATATTTTATGCAAAAATACAAAATTATCTATTAAATAATAATAAATATATACATATTTCTCCTATTTTATATATATAGATGTGAATTCAAACCTATTTCCGTTAAAAAGTCCCTTATCACTAAGTTTCATTTCGGGTATTACAAGCAATGCCATAAACGACAATGTCATAAATGGAGCATTCAATTTTGAGCCCAACGATTTTGCCTTAGCATCAATGACAGCATACTGTTTACCTACCTCATAGCCATCGGCATTCGACATTATTCCTGCTACAGGCAGTGGCAAAATATTTTTTTCATCACCATCAACACAACTAACTCCTCCTTGTTGTTCAATAACAGCATTAACAGCCTTAACAATCGACTCATCATCAGCACCTACAGCTATAATATTGTGCGAATCGTGTGCAACGGTAGAACCCAAAGCCCCCCTTTTTAATTCAAAGTTTTTTATAAAACCAATGGCAGGTTTACTTTTCTTATATCTGTTTAAAACAACAATTTTAAGATTATCATTTTCAACATCACTAACAATATTACCATCCACTATTTTAGCATCTTCAATAAGCGATTGGGTAATTAACTGACCATCGAAGGCTTTAAATACATTTATTTTTTTAGTTTCGGCTTTTACAGCAATATCGCTTGCGCTAATTTTTTCGGCACAAAAATTATTAATTGGCGTTACTTTACAAGATTCAATTTTAGTAACACCATTTTCTGATACCAGTTCACCATTAATAAAAGTCTTAATAACATTAAATTTTTCCAAATTGTCAACAACAATACAATCGGCAGCATCACCTTTCTGTAATAATCCGGCATCAAGATTATAATGTTTCACCGGATTTACTGTACATACTTTCAATACTTTAAAAAAATCGTATCCTTTAGCTAGTGCTCTAGTAACTAATTGATTAATATGTCCTTGCGCAAGATTATCAGGATGCTTATCGTCGGAGCAAAACATTATTTCGTCAGAATACTTTTCGATAAGAGGAATCAGCTCTTCAAAATTCTTAGCGGCGCTTCCCTCTCTAATTTGCACCTTCATTCCCGAGTTTATCTTATCAATAGCTTCGGCTTGAGTAAAACACTCGTGATCGGTAGAGATTCCGGCAGAGGCATATTTTTTCGCATCAGCGCCAAGCACGCCGGGAGCATGTCCATCAACAGGTTTATTATACTTTTTAGCTGCAGCGATTTTTTTCATCACCTCCTCATCACCGGAAAGGACACCCGGGAAATTCATCATCTCGGCAAGATAATATATATCGTCCGACTTAAGAAGAGCCTCTATTTCGTTAGCATTAATCTCAGCACCGGCTGTCTCGAAAGGAGTAGCGGGGACACATGAAGGAGCTCCAAAATAAAATTTAAAAGGCACTTTTTTTCCATTCTCTATCATAAACCGCACGCCATCTGCGCCAAGCACATTAGCTATTTCGTGAGGATCGGAGACAGTACCTACAGTGCCGTGAGTTACTGCAATACGAGCAAACTCAGATGGAACCAGCATAGAACTTTCCACATGAACGTGAGCATCGATTAATCCGGGAAGAATAAAATTATCACTCTGCACATCGGTTTCAACAACGTCGACAATTTTACCATCAGAAACAACTACATAACCTTTAAAAATACGTTGATTAATTACATCAACAATATTCCCTTCTATATTAAAATTCTTCATTTTTTACTTATAGCATTATTCATCAAATATATTCACTATCAAAGGTAGTGATATTAGCAATGTAATACGAAGAAACGAGCCATATTAAAAATTTTAATACACACGACAATGATTATAATGGCGACTTCCATCCGACCGAAATATGAAATTATAAACGGATGAAACAAAAAAAGGGCGCATAATAAATATGCGCCCTTCATATAAAATATCGAATAAAAATTACATCATTCCCGGCATACCACCCATTCCTTGAGGCACTGCAGGTGCAGGGTCATCACTTTTAATATCTGAAATAACACACTCAGTAGTCAATAACATACCGGCAATTGAAGCTGCATTTTCAAGAGCAACTCTTGCTACTTTAGCAGGATCGATAACACCGGCTTCGTAAAGATTTTCAAAAACCTCTTTACGAGCGTTGTAACCAAAATCATTTTTTTCTTCGCGAATTTTTTGAATAATAACAGATCCTTCGCCTCCGGCGTTAGCTACTATCTGACGAATAGGTGCTTCAAGAGCTTTTCTGATAATTGAAATACCAAGATTTTCATCATTATTTTCGCCGTTAACACCATTTAACGCTTCAACAGCGCGAATATAAGCAACGCCACCACCAGGAACAATTCCTTCTTCAACAGCGGCACGTGTAGCACTTAAAGCATCATCAACACGATCTTTTTTCTCTTTTAGTTCAATTTCGCTAGCTGCACCAACATAAAGAACAGCAACACCACCCGAAAGTTTAGCAAGTCTTTCTTGAAGTTTTTCTTTATCGTAATCGGAGGTAGAAATTTCCATTTCGGAACGAATTTGAGATACCCTAGCTTCGATAGCATTTTTTTCTCCTGCGCCATTAACTACAGTAGTATTCTCTTTATCCATAACAACTTTTTCTGCTCTACCCAGCATATCAGGAGTAACACCTTCGAGGCTCATTCCTTTTTCTTCCGATACAACAGTACCACCGGTAAGCACAGCAAGATCTTCTAGCATAGCTTTTCTTCTATCGCCAAAACCAGGAGCTTTAACAGCAGCTACTTTAAAAGAAGGATTACGAAGTTTATTAAGCACCAAAGTAGTAAGGGCTTCATCAGCAACATCTTCAGCAATAATAACCAATGGTTGTCCTTGTTGTACGATAGGCTCAAGAACAGGCATAAGATCTTTCATTACAGAGATCTTTTTATCGTAGAAAAGGATATAAGGGTTTTCGAATACCGCCTCCATTTTTTCAGCATCAGTAATAAAATATGGAGAGATATAACCACGATCGAACTGCATACCTTCAACAGTTTCAACATAAGTATCAATACCTTTAGATTCTTCTACAGTAATAACTCCATCGCTAGAAACTTTCGACATAGCTTCGGCAATTAATTTACCAATACCATTATCATTATTAGCAGAAACAGTAGCTATCTGCTCTATTTTTTCAATATCGTCACCAACTACTTTCGACTGCTCAGCAATATTTTCTACAACAGCTTTAACAGCTTTATCAACACCACGTTTCAAATCCATTGGATTAGCACCTGCGGTAACATTTTTTAAACCAACATTAACAATTTCCTGAGCTAAAACAGTAGCAGTAGTAGTACCATCACCGGCATCATCACCAGTTTTCGACGCTACTTCTTTAAGCATTTGAGCTCCCATATTCTCTAGTTCATCTTCTAAATCAACCTCTTTAGCAACAGTAACACCATCTTTAGTTATTTGTGGAGCGCCAAAAGATTTACTAATAACAACATTTCTACCTTTAGGTCCCAAAGTAACTTTTACAGCATCTGCAAGCTTATCAACACCAACTTTAAGGGCATTACGAGCTTCAATATCAAACTTTATTTCTTTAGCCATAATTTATATTATTTTACTATTATAGATTAATTATTTTCACTTGATGGTATAGACATAATCTGTGCCAAAACAATTCAACTGACCTTACTGCATTACAGGGCAAAAAAAAATGCCAGAACATATGACATTCTGACATTTTAATATTTTTATATATTAATTCTTATTCTGAGTCATCAGTTTTTTGTGGTGCAGCTTGATAATCGACAGCATTATTAGTTTGCTTAACCATATCTTGCAACTCACTATTTTGTTGTTCAACAGAATTAGATCTAGGAATAACAAAAATTGTTGACAGACTCAACAAAATAACAACAACAGCCAAAGTCCATGTAGCTTTTTCGAGGAAATCACCAGTTTTACGAACACCCATATATTGATTTTGTCCGGCAAAAGTAGAAGATAATCCACCGCCTTTAGAATTTTGAACAAGTATCACTAGAGATAAAAGTCCACATGTGATAAGAATTAATACCGAAATAACTATATAAGCTCCCATTTCAAATTTATTTTATTACTATAATTTCTTAATTTCACTAATTTGATGTGCAAAGTAACCACTTTTTTTGGGATATTTCAAACTCAATTTCTCATAAATTTTAATTGCCTGTAATACTTTGCCCTGTTTCAACAAAATTTTCGCCAAAGTTTCTGTTACAATATCATTATTTTGCACGACACTTTCCTTAGCAACATCAGATACATCAAAGAAAACTTTACTCCGACGTGTAATAGTAGGTTCTTCGCGAAGGAAATTATTAATTAAATCTTTAGTGTTATTCCCTGTTACTTTTTCTTTATTTTCTATTTTTTCATCAACTACTACCGAAAAATCGCTATACGAGAACTTCTTATCTATTTTTTTCTCAAACAGGCTATTCTCTTTCTCTTTTTGTTTTCTCTGTTTTAATTTTGCCTCTTCACTAATCAGCTCTTCAACGCGATCTTTTTCTATTTGCAACAATTCCAGCTCACGTTTTATCTCCTCTATCTTCTCTCTTCTTTTAGCTCTTTTATTCTCTTTTTCAAGATTTTCACCATTATGCAGCGGTAATACCTCATCATCACCGGCATAAGGGTAGCCTGTTTTCACCTCTACCTCTCCATCAAAATTTCCTTCTTCAATAACTGCCGATAAATTATTTTTATGCGTTACAGTCGCTTTTTCTTCAATATTTTTTTCCTCTTTCGTTGGGCTAGAATTTTTTATTTTCTCAACAACAGGAGTCTCTTTTACTATTTTCTCAGCAGGTTTTTCTTCCTTTTTAACCGTTACATTCTTTTTCTCAACACCATCCTCCGTGTCCATCATAAATTCACGCAGGACTCTTCTGTCGGAGGCATAAGCAGCAGCAATTTTTAATTGATTACGATAATGTATATTTTTTTCCTTTTTAAGATTTTTAAGATATAACAGATGTATTGTTTGACAATAAGGAAATTCTGACAACAACTTATCTAACATTGGAATAGTAGAAAGGTCTAATTTATCCGATGCCTTAACGAGATTCTCAAATTGTTGTTTATTTATCATATCCTACCAGTTTACCACTGCTTTATTAAAAATATCTTCGACAAGAGCTTCATTAATTTCAGCTACTAATTCCTCTTCAACGGAAGAGAGAGAGGCACTACTTTCATATTCCAGAGATTGTGAGAAGCTCATATCAAAACTTTGATCAGGTTCTGTTTTATTCGTAAATTTAACTTTTATTTTAATAGTAAGTCTGTTTAATGCGGCAGTTTGGTTTTCTTGAATTGCAATAGGTTCGGTTCTATAATCTTGTATCTCCCCTTCAAACACCAAATCCCCATTTGTATTAACCAATCCCAAATTAGTCTGCGACATAAATTTATCTTTCAAAGCATCAGTAAAATACTGGCTCAAAGTAGGATTCACCAATCTAGCTCTATTAGGAAAATATTGAATCTCTACTGTTTTTATTTCTGGTGAAATGGATGCTCCCGTAAAGGAATAGACTCCACATCCCGAAAAGGACAAAACGACAAAGAGAGCAATTACTCCCAAGACAATCTTATATTTCCCTATCACAATTTTATTCATTTTTTATTATTATTTCTTTACCAGGTACAGATTATCACTATTTAATATTATACTCTTTTATTTTTCGATATAATGTACGTTCCGAAATCTCCAACTCTTTTGCCGCAGCTTTTCGTTTTCCTTTATGTCTATCCAATGCCTTAATAATCATATCGACTTCTTTTTTTGCCAACGACAAAGACTCTTCAATCACTTCTGTTTCGTGAAATAAATCAGCCTCTTTATTATGAGATATTTCGATAGGAGAACTCTCAACATTTTCATAACCCTCTTCGTTATCAGCTTGGTCATTTTGTTGAAAATTCACGTCATTGTAATACTTTTTAACAACACCAACATCACTTTTTTTAAAATTTGACGGCATTCCTTTTTCGCTAATAATCTTACCAACAATACGTTTCATATCATTCATATCCTTTTTCATATCAAAAAGGAATTTATAAAGAAGATCTCTATCCG
>JAYEOD010000014.1:0-6169 GCA_034722575.1 Bacteroidota bacterium
GATTGATTGGTTGATTGGATGATTGGGTGATTGACTGATTAGATGATTAGATAAATTTAAAGGTGCAGAGCACCGTTCTATTATTTTTTTGTATGCTGATTATGCAAAAAAACGGATTTTTATTTTGTAAAATTATTCTATATGATAATCCCGAAGGGATTGAACAATAATAACCGTATGAGAATTATACGGGAAAATGGTTGAATGAATGAGGTTGAGTAAAAAACATTAAAATTATATAAAATGACAAACATAGAATTATCTGAGAAATATATTATTTGGTTTGATGAGTATGTAAACTCTTTTATTAAATCGCATCCCGACTTAAAGGAGAATTTAATGCTAAAACTTGTTCACTCTAAAAATGTTAGAGAAGAGATAATTGGTATTGCTAAAGATATTCATCTTGACAAAGAGAACCTGTTTTTGGCTGAGATATTAGGATTGTTTCACGATATAGGGCGCTTTGAACAGTATGCAAAATATAAAACTTTTTCCGATTCCGATTCGCAAAACCATGCTGAACTTGGGGTAAAAGTATTGAAAGAGGAAGATGTTTTAAAACATCTAACCGCCGAAAACAGAGAGCTTATTTACAAAGCGATTCTAAACCACTCTAAAGCAGAAATTCCGGCTAATGAAACAGAAAGAGCAATATTTTTTTCAAAGCTTATTCGCGATGCCGATAAGCTGGATATCTGGCGATTAATTACAGAATACTACATGGTAAAAGAGGAAAAAACAAACAGATCGTTGGAGTTGGGTTTGCCCGACAATCCCGATATATCGGAACATGTAGTGCAATCGATAATAAAAAAAGAGATTGTTAAAAAAGAGGATATGAAGACTCTAAACGATTTTAAACTGCTCCAGATAGCATGGGTATTTGATTTGAACTTTAATTTTTCGCGAATCCGATTAAAACAAAAAGGATTTCTTAAAAAAATATTCGACGCACTGCCTGACAACGATAAAGTTAAACAGATAAAAAATATTGTTGACAAAGAGTTATCGGTTATGGAGACCAAGGAGAAGTAAGCAAATAATAGCGAAACAATAAGCGAATTTAATAAAACAATCAAGTTCCAAACGAGCGAAATATTAAAAGAGATGATAAAGATTGAAGAAGCATACGATATAGTAATAAACTCCGGTTTCGTACTCGGAACCGAGCATATTCCGTTTAACGAATCGCTAAATAGAGTTTTAGCAGAAGATGTAAAATCGGATATTGAGATGCCTCCCTTTGATAAAACGGCGGTAGATGGATATGCTTGTAAAGCGGCTGATTTGGAGATGAAGCTAAAGGTTATCGAATCTATTCAGGCTGGTCAGATGCCACAAAAAAAAGTTGAAAAAGGAGAATGCACACAGATAATGACCGGCGCTCCTGTTCCGCAAGGTATAGATACTGTTGTTATGGTAGAGCACACCGAATTAATAAACGGCAAGGTAAAAATACTGCAAAACAGTTCGAAATCGAATATCAGCCACAGAGCAGAAGATGTAAAAGAGGGACAAGTTGTATTAAAAAAAGGAATACAGATAAAACCCCAACACATTGCTATTTTCGCTTCGGTGGGTTATACCAATGTTTTGGTGCATAAAAAACCACTAGTAGGAATTATTTCTACCGGCGACGAGTTGGTAGAGCCGCAAGACAAACCCGGATTATCGAAAATACGTAATAGCAACGGACATCAATTGGTGGCGCAGGTTATAGCAATGGGGGCGCACGCAAATTATTACGGCATTGCAAAAGATACCGAAGAAGATACTTTCAGAATTGTTACCAAAGCACTATCGGAAAATGATATGATACTACTTAGTGGTGGCGTTTCGATGGGAGAATTTGATTTTGTAGCCGGAGTTTTAGAACGTGCCGGAATAAAAATTCTTTTCAATAAAATTGCCGTGAAACCCGGAAAACCAACTACTTTTGGCATCGCTGAAAAGAAGTTCTGTTTTGGACTGCCGGGAAATCCGGTTTCATCGTTTATACAGTTCGAGTTATTGGCTAAGCCTTTATTATTTACCATGATGGGAATGGAATTTAAACCTGTGGAGATACGTTTACCAATGGCTGTTGACTACACAAGAAAACGACCGGTACGCAGATCATACATCCCGGTATTAATAGAAAATGGCGAGATACGACCTATCGAATATCATGGTTCAGCGCATATTCATGCACTAAACAAAGCAGACGGAGTAATATCAATTCCAATTGGAATAGAAACAATAAAAAAAGGAGAAATTGTTGATGTACGACAAATTTAATAGAAAAATAAACTACCTGCGCATCTCGGTAACCGACAGATGTAACTTAAGATGCGTTTATTGCATGCCGGAAGAGGGCGTGGAATTAATACCTCACAAAGAAATCCTCTCGTTCGACGAGATTGTTGACACAACAAAATATGCCGTTAGTAAAGGTGTTGACAAAATCAGACTAACAGGCGGAGAACCCCTTGTGCGAAAAGGAATTGTTGATTTAGTTGAGATGATTTCCAATATAGAGGGCGTAAAAGATTTCGGCATGACAACAAATGGTATTCTTTTAAACGAGTTAGCTCAGCCTTTGGCAGATGCAGGACTGCACAGAGTAAATATCAGTTTGGACACTATGGATGCCGATAAATATCGTGCAATTACCCGTGTGGGAGATATTAATAAGGTATTTAAAGGAATAGAAGCCGCTAAAAAAGCCGGATTGACACCCATAAAAATCAATTGTGTTATTAAAAAATCGCACGACGAACCGGATGCAAAAGCCGTAGCAAAATTCTGTAAAGAGAACGATTTGCAAATTCGATATATCCATGTAATGGATTTAGAAAAAGGAGAGTTTTCGGTTGTAGAAGGAGGCACAGGAGGCGATTGTAAAATATGTAACAGATTGCGACTAACCGCTAAAGGCGATATTATGCCATGTTTATTTAGCAATATCGGATATAACGTACGAGAATTTGGGATAGAAAAAGCAATGGAATTAGCCGTAGTAAACAAACCTCGCAGTGGGCATCACAATAGTGTAGGAAAATTTTATAATATAGGAGGATAAAAATATGTCGAAACTAAGTCATGTAGATAATGCCGGTAAAGCAAATATGGTTGATGTGGGAGAAAAGCCAAACCAAAAAAGAGTAGCCAAAGCCAGAGGACGCATCAAGCTATCGCGCGAAGCGATATTATTGATACAAGAAAATAGTAATAAAAAAGGCGATGTACTTACTATTGCCGAAATAGCCGGTATTCAAGGCGGCAAACGCACTAGCGACCTAATTCCTTTATGTCACCCGCTACAGATAACAAAAATTGACGTAAAAGCCACGCTAAACGAAACCGGAGTAGAAGTCATTGGCGAAGCCCGATGCGTTGGAAAAACAGGCATAGAGATGGAGGCATTAACCGCTGTATCGGTTGCCCTACTTACTGTTTACGATATGTGCAAAGCGGTTGATAAAAATATGGTAATTGAAAATACCACCTTAATAGAAAAAACTAAAACAGATATTTAAAGTTTGCGCAACAAGTACGTAGAGTGGCCGCATATATTTCACAGGAGGAAGCCCTGTACTGTGATATCAAAGCCTTTCAGACTCGAAAAACAAATTATACAATCTTAACGTTATTTGCTTCGCATAATTTGTTGTTATTCATGGTTATTTCAATCATTCAATCATTCAATCAATCAATCAATCAATCAATCAATTTCAATTCTCAGTAGTCATTGATCATTACATAATTGTACAATTATACAATTATGTAATGATACAATTATCTAATTAGTTTGATACGCCACCACAGGCTTGATCTGTTGTCTTTTTCTTCAATTCACCTGCAATCAATGCATCTACCACAGGGAAATCGTCTTTAAAAATCACTATTTAACCCGTTGATTATCAGTTGTTAATATTGTTGTTTTTTTCTTTATCAAAGAAAAATATTATTAACTTGACAAAAAAAATGTCGAATTTTCAAAGTAACAATAATTGTTACAGCCTGTTTATGTGTAATTTTAATAAGATGACAGATCCAAGACGTACAAACAAGGGTAATCATCACTATTCTTTAGATGAAATGAGCCAGACTCAAAACTTTAATGTACGGATAATAATAAAAATAGCGACTCCCATCCGACCGATAAAAAATAGAGAGGTAGATCAGGCTGAAAGTCTGAGATGAAAATAAGTAATGAATAATATTTTTATGTAAGCCTTGATTTTTCCGTCCCTTTTTATCAAGAAAAAGGGACAATGTTTTTGAAAAAAACAAAGAGAAAAACTGATTATGTTTTTATTAACGACCCGTCGTTTCAACCGACAGGGAGAAATCTCATTATAAATAGTTAGGTGCTAAATATTTATAGTTTTTATTTTTCAAACCAACTTTTTTGATAAAATCGTTACAACAAAGGTAGACACCCCACTTCGAGCATAGCAGATTCATAAAAAAAGTGCGGATTAAAAAATCCGCACTAACAAGGAAACATTAAAAATAGAGTAGTCATACTAGTTAGAGCAAGTTGCTGCAACCAGTTCTCTTTTCAACTCTTTTTCTTTATTATTGAATACTTTTAAAATATTTTCCGAAGCCTGAACAATTAAGTTATTTGCCGGGAAGAAAGATTGATACGGCTGCGAGGAGTAAGAAAAATTCACTAATTGATCGACAGTAATTCCATATTGTATAGCCATTGTAATTTTATCTACCTTGTCGGCAACCGGCTCACCGCTTATAAATTGACCACCTACTACTTTACGAGTTTTTCTATCTACAATTAATTTAAGAGTTACTTTTTTTGCGCCGGGCATAACAGGAAACGCAGTAGTTAAATTGGCATATCCAATTTCAACATCAAACATTTTTTTTGCCGCTGTTTCGGAAAAGCCGGTACCACCGATAAAATATTCATTTATTTTTGTTGCTGCACCATTATAAAATCCTGAATAAACCCTATCCTCTCCTAAAAGATTTTTTGCTAATACTTTTCCCATAGGTACTGCATTAGTAGCAAGTTTACCGGAAAGCACTTCACCGGAAATACCACTAGTAAATTGACAGCAATCGCCAACAGCGTAAACATCCTTAATATTTGTTTCCATTCTGTTATTAATTACAATACCATCTCTTTCTACTGCTAAATTGGTGTTTTTAAACATCTCGACATTAGGTTTCATTCCAACAGCAAAAACAACAAGTCCCGATTCGTCGAATTTAATACTACTATCATTTCCTAACACAACTTCAGTAACTACATCATCTCCTTTTAAAGCCTCAACTTTACTTTTAAGATGCAAATAAACACCCGACTTACTAAGAGAATTTTGCGCCTCTTCAATCATTTCGCTATCTACCATATTTGGAAGAACATGCTCAGCCATATCAACAAGATGCGTTTCAACTTTTCGTTCGTTCAACGCCTGAGCCAGCTCAATACCGATAGCTCCTGCGCCAATAACAACAGCCTTTTTCAACCCATTGTCAATTGTATTCATTATCTCCTTTAAATTTTCTTCTGTTTTAAAGGTCATAACATTATTTAAATTAGAACCTTTAATTGGAGGTAATATTGGATTAGCTCCTGTAGCAATAACAAGTTTTTCATATCCAATTGTATCACCTTTTTCAGTTGTAACAATTTTTTCTTCAAAATTCACCGAAACCACTTTGTCACGAATCAGCTCTACTTTTTCGTCAGTAACCACCGAATCATTTTTTAATGTTTTTTCTAGCGGCAACAATTCTTCAATTGCATAAGGCATAGCACAATAAATCATTGAATGATCTTCGGGACGGATAATTCCAACTGTCATTTTGTCTTTAATAGTTTTTGCAATTGTAACAGCAGCAGGGCCGCCACCTATCACTAATAAATCTAACCTCTTCATCTTATTTGTTTCTTTATAATTACAATTTATTTTTATTTGCCTAATAATTTGTTCCTTTTAATTGTGTAATCTACACCGCAAAAGAGTAACAACATCGAACGCTTAATTTTTATCGGCTGAATTAGTTTCCGCTAACAATACAACACTATTATTCTAATCGTGCAGCTTCAAAAAAAATGCCTCCAAAAATTTATTTTAGCAACCTACAATTAGCAACTAAAAAAAACTTAAAGAGACTTAATTCGATTTGCAAAAATACAATTACAATTTACAAT
>JAYEOD010000015.1:0-6161 GCA_034722575.1 Bacteroidota bacterium
CGTTACGATATGGATATTCGTTGTTGTTACGAATATTAAAAATAAAATTATAAGCTTGTAACGAGTCGGTTATTTTTAAATTAAAATATTGTTTGTCGGATTTAGCCCACCCATTTTTATTAATAGCATTATATTCGTCGTATATACCCGAAGAGTCGCAAGAGCTTATTAGTGTAGCGATTAATAGTGCGAAAAATATTTTTACTATGTTATACATCTGTTTATTTTTTATCAAAACGATGAAGATCATCTTGTCCTACAACTTTTTCGAATTGATGTTCTTCTTCTCTTTTTTTAACAAAGTCGTTTAATGATTCCGGAAACTTATTTTTTTCATTTAATCCGATTATTTCTTTTACATCTTTTAGTGTTAATGGGATAAGTGTGCTTGTGCCTTCCTCGTTATAGTGATACCACATAAGCTCTTTGTAAATATCGGTTTTTTGATGATTTGCTTGACCCTTTTTTGTTTTAAGAGGGATACTAGTATCAGGAAAACGTTTTAATGCATCTTCGTATTGCGATTGTTCAAAATTTAAACAGCATTTTAGTTTGCCACATTGTCCGGCTAATTTTTGAGGGTTTAATGAGAGTTGTTGTGTTCGTGCAGAATTTGTAGAGACAGATTGAAAATTGGTATGCCATGCAGCGCAGCACATCTCTCTACCGCAAGACCCAATACCCCCTACTTTACTTGCTTCCTGACGAACTCCGATTTGTTTCATTTCGATTCTTATTTTGAAACGTTCGGCAAGCATTTTTATAAGTTGTCTGAAATCAACTCTTTCATCGGCAGTGTAATAAAAAATCGCTTTAGTATTATCGCCTTGATATTCGATGTCGTTAATTTTCATGTTTAGATCTAATGACGCAGCTATCTGTCGCGATTTTATCATGGTGATATGTTCGTTCTCAACAGCAGCAATCCATTTTTCTATATCACTCATTCTGGCTTTACGATAGACTTTTAAAAGGCTATGGTTTTTTGGTGAGATACCCTGTTTTTGCATGATGTGATAAACATAAGTCCCGGTTTGCGAAACAATACCTATATCATGACCCGGAGAGGCTTCTACTGCAACAATATCACCAATAGTGATGTTAAAATCTTCTTTTTTTACAAAGATGTCTTTTCTGTTGTTTTTAAAACGAACCTCTACAAAAGTTTTGTTTTCCTGACTCTCAGGAACGTTAATGTCTGTTAACCAGTTGTATGAGTCTAATTTGCAACAGCTGCTTTTGTAAATGTCTTCGTTGCTGGATATTAAATTTGGTGTGGTGCGACAACCTCTTGTGAAAAAAGGATTGTCTATATCTGTGTTTTTATGATCCATAATTTATGTTTTCAGTTACCCCGATAAACGGAATAATTATATATAGTGTGTGATAAAATGCAAATTTACAATTTTTTATCGCCTTTTATCTGTTTATGATTTATTTCTTGCCTGCATGAATTAACTTTGTGATTTTAATAGATAGATTGGTAAATACTATTTCTGATTTTGCGTTTCTCTCGATATAATACATTGCGGTGTTTATCTCTTCGTAGAGTTGCTCTACGTTTTTGTCGTTGATAAAAGGTGAAAAATCGGAAACGAATTTTTTCTCCTCTCCGGCAAGGCGTATCAATTCATCGCCGGAATAGTTTTTTATTATGCAGTATCTGATTAGTTTTAAGGAGTAGTGTAAGAAACTTTTTTGACGCTCTCTTACCTGCTTAGATATTTCGTTTACAAAATCTGTGATAGCAAGAAAATCTGCTTTAAAGCAACTTCTCATCCATTTGCGGAACGATTCAAAATAATATTTTTCGGTCTCCGAAACATTAATGACACGACGTGCTTCAACAATACTTCCGTTTGCTAAATAAGCAGCCTCTTTGGCTTTTTGTGGCGATGTTTTAGTGCTGAAATATTTTTCTATATCTGATTCGTTATAGTTAGGTATTTTTACTATTTGTGCCCGCGATAGTATTGTTTTAATGATTTTATCCGTGCTTTCTGCTACTAGCAAAAAGAGTGTCTTTTTAGGTGGCTCCTCAATAATTTTTAGCAGTCGAGGGGCAGCAGAAATATGTAGTAACTCCGGCATCCATATCAGCATTATTTTATATTCCGATTCGTAGCTTTTGTACATTAAGGTTTTTACTACACTTTTTGCATCGTGCGTGTTGATACTTCCTTGTTTATTTTCGATACCCATTTTTTCGTACCACTCGTTAAGAGTGAAGTGGTAATTTTTGTCGTATGATATTTCACGCCACTTTGATAGGAAGAAGTCATCTTGGCTGGAGGCATCTTTCATTCCTTTTAGTTTTGCTACCGGAAAAATAAAGTGTAGGTCGGGATGTATTAATTTTTCAAATTTTATGCATGAAGCACAAGTGCCACACGAGTCGTTGTTTTGTTTGTTTGTGCAGTTTATATATTGTGCATAAGCTATTGCTAAAGCAAGATTTCCAGAGCCTTTTTGCCCCAGAAATAGTTGTGTGTGACTAATGCGATTATCGGTAACTGTTTGGATTAAATGTTTTTTTGTCTTTTCTAATCCTATTATATCTTTAAACTTCATTTGATTATAATCTGTTTTTCATCTTCTGTAATTATGTTGTAAAGGTAGAAAAAATGAACAAAAAAACCGGCTTAAATATTTAAGCCGGTTTTTTTTTGAAGTTTTTATAACTCTTGAATCAAGAGTGCGCTTGTGCTGATAGGTTTATTTTTTATGCGAAGTAACTTTACCTACAAGAAACTCTCTATTCATTCGTGCAATATGAGAAACGGAAATCTCTTTCGGGCATTCCATTTCGCAAGCATATGTGTTAGAACAACTACCAAAACCTAATTCGTCCATTTTTTCAATCATATTTAGTACACGTTGTCTGGCTTCTATTTTACCTTGTGGTAGAAGAGCCATTTGCGATACCTTTGCAGCAACAAATAGTGTAGCAGAGCTGTTTTTACATGCTGCAACACATGTTCCACAACCAATACACGAGGCAGCATCCATAGCTAATTCAGCATCTTCTTTATTAATAGGAATAGCGTTTGCATCTTGCGCATTACCTGCATTTATAGAAACATAGCCGCCTGCCTGAATAATTTTATCAAAAGCGCCTCTGTCAACCATAAGGTCGCGGATAACAGGGAATGCAGCCGAACGCCATGGCTCTATTGTAATTGTGTCGCCATCTTTAAATTTGCGCATGTGCAGCTGACATACTGTTGTTCCTTGATCCGGTCCGTGTGGACGACCGTTGATGTATAATGAGCACATTCCACAAATTCCTTCACGACAATCGTGATCGAAACTAATTGGAAGTTGTATCTCATCAACTAAAGTTTCATTTAATAAGTCAAGCATCTCCAAAAATGAAGCATCTTCAGGAATGTCTGTGACTTTGTATGTCTCGAAACGACCTTTCTCTTTAGGGCCGTTTTGTCTCCATATTTTAAGTGTAAAATCCATAGTAAATTCTTTTTACGGTAAAAAAATGCTTGTTATTTATAATTACGAGTTTTTACTTCAATAGCTTCAAATGATAAATGTTCTTTATGAAGCTCTGGTTTTTGATCGCCTCCTTTATACTCCCAAGCGCCAACATACATAAAGTCTTTATCATTTCTTAAAGCCTCGCCCTCTTCTGTTTGGAACTCCTCGCGAAAGTGACCACCGGCAGACTCTTCACGATGCAGGCCGTCTCTGGCCATAAGCATGCCAATTTCAAAATAGTCGGCTACACGAGTAGCTTTTTCTAATTCGATATTAACACCATTCATATCACCCGGAATGCGAACGTTTTTATGGAAGTCGGCTTGAAGTTTCTTAATCTCAATAATAGCTTTTTCTAATCCCTCTTTAGTTCGTCCCATTCCAACATTATTCCACATTATTTTACCTAAAAGCTTGTGGTAATGGTCAACAGAATGTGTTCCTTGGATTTTTAGAAGTTTCTCTAATCTGTCTTTAACTTCTTTTTCAGCCTTTTTAAATTCCGGAAGGTCTGTAGAGAAACGATCTACGTTAATTTGATCGGCTAGATAATTTTGAATAGTATATGGTAAAACAAAATAACCATCCGATAATCCTTGCATTAAAGCAGATGCTCCTAAGCGATTTGCTCCGTGGTCGGAGAAATTAGCTTCTCCACCAACAAATAATCCGGGAATAGTAGATTCCAGTTCGTAATCAACCCAAAGACCGCCCATAGTGTAATGGATAGCAGGGTAAATCATCATGGGTATTTCGTATGGATTTGTGTCAACAATTTTCTCATACATCTGGAAAAGGTTACCGTAACGTGCCTCAACAACATTTTTTCCTAGTCGCTTAATAGCGTCTTTAAAATCAAGATAAACTGCAAGACCGGTATTTCCAACACCATAACCTGCATCACATCTCTCTTTGGCGGCACGCGATGCAACATCACGAGGAACCAAGTTACCGAAAGCAGGATATCTGCGTTCTAAGTAGTAGTCTCTATCTTCTTCGGCTATGTTTACAGGACTTAATTCTCCTTTTTGTATTTTAATGGAGTCTTCCTTTTTCTTTGGTACCCAAATACGACCATCATTACGAAGACTTTCGCTCATAAGCGTTAGTTTCGATTGATAATCGCCGTGAACCGGGATACATGTAGGATGTATTTGTGCGTATGCCGGGTTGGCAAAAAAGGCTCCTTTTTTATATGCTTGTAATAGTGCACTTCCGTTTGAACTCATTGCATTTGTAGAGAGGAAAAAGGCATTTCCATAACCACCTGTAGCAAGAACAACAGCGTGAGCAGCATGTTTTTTAATCTCTCCTGTAACAACATCACGAACAATAATTCCTCTGGCGCGACCGTCAACTTTTACAAGGTCTAACATTTCGCTACGAACGTGCATCTCTACAGTACCACGGTTAATTTCTTTGCTTAAAGAACCGTAAGCGCCTAAAAGTAACTGCTGACCGGTTTGACCGCGGGCATAAAATGTCCGTGAAACTTGAGCTCCTCCAAATGAACGATTTGCTAATGTCCCACCATATTCTCTGGCAAAAGGCACGCCTTGTGCTACACATTGGTCGATAATATCGTTACTTACTTGCGCTAAACGATAAACATTTGCTTCACGTGCACGATAGTCGCCACCTTTTACTGTGTCAAAAAACAGACGATTAATGCTATCACCATCGTTAGGGTAATTTTTTGCTGCGTTTATTCCACCTTGTGCTGCAATAGAGTGCGCACGACGTGGGCTATCCTGAATACAGAATATCTTTACGTTAAATCCCATCTCTCCGAAAGAAGAAGCTGCTGCTGCACCTGCTAAACCGGTACCAACAACAATAATATCTAGTTTACGTTTATTGGCAGGGTTTACAAGATTCTGTGAATTTTTATAGTTGTCCCATTTTTCTTTTACAGGACCTTCGGGTATTTTCGAGTTTAGTTTTGTCATTTCTAAAAAAAATTGTAATTAATTACTAATTCTAATTATACCAAATACGTGTTAAAAAGAAACAATTTTTATCGCTCATTTTGATATGTTTTTGGTATTATCCTGCAATCATAAAATAGACTGGTATTGATGCAAACCCAACAGCAATAATAATAGCGTAAACACTACTAATTATTTTTATTGTTGGAGTGTAACTAGGATGATTAAATCCTAATGTTTGGAATGCAGACTGGATAGCATGATTCAAATGAAATCCTAAGAAACCAAAAGAGATAATGTATAAAATAGAATATAGCATATTATTTTTGAATATGTAAACAGCTAATTCGTAGAAATGCTCTTCGACAGGAAGTGGTATTGATGCACCTACAGGAGCAGTTGTTAAACCTAATTTTATAAAGTAGAAATGAATAAAGTGAAACCCTAAAAACAGTAATACAACACCTCCTGTATAAATCATATAACGTGATCCTGTAGGTGTTTTTGTTTTTTGTAACACTTTGTAGCCCTTGCCGCGTGCTATCCAGTTTTCTATTTGCACAATAATTCCTATTATAATATGAATTAAAAAAGCAGCCATTAGTACTACTTCAAATACTTTTATTACAGGATTTTCGCCCATAAAATGTGCGGCTTCAGCAAAAAATTCGCTGTGGTTTTCTGTTATTGGAAGGATAAATAAATTTATGCCCAAATGAACCACTAAAAAAACAGCCAAAA
>JAYEOD010000016.1:0-6157 GCA_034722575.1 Bacteroidota bacterium
GTATGTACTTTGGTACTGAAACAGTATTGTTTTTCTGATTAAAAAAGTTGCGGAAGTCTCTGTTTAAATCGTCTTTCTCGATGTAGTGATCCGAAAATATCAGCTCTTTTTCTATTCCTATTAGCTCAAAAATAGTCTCTAATAACTCTTTTACAAATGTTAATAACGAGGAGTGGGTTTTATGAAACACAGGCGAGAGTTCGTCTTCGTAATAGATGAAGAAAGGAGAGTTGTTGTAAGCGGCTCTGATGGCTTTCCAATGAATACTACTCCATGGTTCAACGTTTGATATCTCGATATCTTTTACTTTAGTGTGATGATATTTTTTTATAACAGGAATGCTGAGTGTCTGCTTTCCATTAGGACTGTAAATATCGGTTCTGTTGCGGTATGTCTGTTTTATGTAGTGCTCGTATATATCTATAACAGGGTTTTCAGATTTTAAAAACGAAGAGACCCATGAGATTGGGGGTAAATATGTAATACTATAAATATCTTGTGCAGCCATTGTACTCTGTTTTTCTGCAAAAATAGTAGAACATTTTTGATTTAGGAAATTGTTGAACTAAATGTGATAGTCACCGCTTCACTGTTTGTTAAAGAGTGAAGCGGTGATTTATATGTTGTTATTTTGTTTCTTCTACACCCTCTTTTAAAAGAACTTTAGAGATAACATCCTGAAGAGATTCTTCGGGTAATGCGCCCTGAGCCATTTGTGGCTGCTCGTCTTTTGGACAGAAAAGCATTGAAGGAATGCTTCTGATACCAAAGGCAGCAGATAACTCTTGTTGCTCTTCGGTGTTTATTTTATAGATATTGATTTTCCCTTTGTGCTCTTCGGCAAGTTTTTCGAGAATTGGAGCTACCATTTTACACGGTTGACACCATTCTGCATAAAAATCAATAATACATGGTAATTCGCCTTCAAATTTCCACTCTTTGTTTTTTTCGTAGTTAAATACTTTTTCTAAAAAAGTCTCTTTTGTTAAATGTTCCATTTTATATTGTTTTTTCTTATTTGTTTTTTTTATTTTATTTGATGTTTATTTGGTACTGTTTTTCTCTTCTGATAATAAAAACTCTTTGATGATTTTTTCAAATTGCTCTTTAGGTAACGCCCCCTGAGTCATTTGTGGCTTGCCGGTCATTGGAACAAATAATATCGAAGGAATGCTTTTTATTCCAAATACTCCTGCAAGTTCGCGTTGCTCTTCGGTGTTTATTTTATAAATATCAACTTTGCCTTTATACTCTTTTGCTAACTCTTCCATTATTGGAGCTACTCGTTTGCATGGTTGACACCAGTCGGCATAAAAATCTATAACACATGGTTTATCACCTTCAAAAATCCAATCTTTCTGGTTCTTTTCGTAGTTCATTACCTTTGTAAGAAACATCTCTTTTGTCAGATGAATTGGCTTGGCAATATTGTCATCTCCTTCCGATTTAGTTACTGCTTTCGTATCTTTATTAGCCTCTTTTGCGTTTGTTGCTTCACTATTGTTGCAGCCTGTTAGGTTAAGCGATGCAATTAGTAGTATTAGTATTCCTATCTGTTTCATAATTGTTTGTTGTTATATCTTTTATTAAAAAGATAATTTCATTTAAATGGATGCAAATATATAAATATTTTTAACTAAATCGCTTAATGAACACTTATTGTTTATCTTTGTATCAATATTTGTGCCATAAAATATCGCAATAACATATGTTAATTGTTAAAAGTGTTATAATGCTAAAGAGATATCAAAATGAGAGATAAAAATTGTGATCATGGAATTTAAAAATCTTTTTAAGGGCTTGAAAATAAAAGATTTCGACTCTGTTTTTGCTACAGAAGAGAGTTGTTTAAAATTTTTGGCAGATGAGAAATGGAAAGAGGGATATGTATGCAAAAAATGTGGACATGCCAATTATTGCAGTGGCCGATCGCTCTATTCCAGACGCTGTACACGCTGTAAGTATGAGGAATCTGCGAAAGCAAATACTGTATTTCATCGCTGTAAAGTCTCTTTGCCGGTGGCTTTTAGTATTTCATATAGTGTGTGTAACGATCCTAAAATATCCACATATCAATTATCTGACAAATATGACTTGCGCCAAATGACATGTTGGCGGTTTAAGAAAAAAATTATGCAATGTGTTGATGATAATAAAACGAATAATGTTTAAAGTTTAAATATACTCAATCATCGAATTAAACGAATTAATTTAATTTTTTAATCCACTGAAAGTGGATAATGTAATAGTCCAAGGCGTAATGTAATGAAGTCTTGGGCTATGATGTGTGGCAGATGAAACCAAGGGCTGAAAGTCCGGTAGGTGCAATCATCCAACAATCAATCATTCCTTGTCCTCCGAAGCCAAAGCGAAGGAGGAAACCTTAACCTTAATCATCTAAACAAAAAAGCCCGCTATCAGAAATTTGATAGCGGGCTTTTGCATTAATAATTGTTATGAATTATTTTATAATAACTCTTTGTGTAGCAACACCACTGTTCGATTGAACATTTAAAATGTAAACACCTTTTGGAAAATCGCTAACATTAATTTCTGTATTAAAGTAACCACCAATATTAGAAACAGCTCTTTTGGAAACAAGTTTTCCGTCGATGCTCATTAATTTAATGCTGGCATTATTTATATCATCTGCTCTGAAACGTATGTTTAAAACGCTGGTAGCAGGATTTGGATATGCTGTGAATTCAGAATATACATCCACGTCAACAGCACCCGAGTTGTCAATCTGATATGTGGCAGAAAACCCCTGTTCTCTGTAAAGGTTATTAGTAATAAACTGTAATAACATAGTACCTGTAGTAGAGGTTATTGCTTCTGGAATTTCTGTTCCTGTAAGTTCTGCAAGAATTTCATTAGGATTAGTAGAGAGTACTTTAAGTATATCTCCTTCTGCTAAGTTAAATTCATCAAACATAATTGTTATTTCATTAGCGTTTGGAGGTAATATGTAATGCTGACAGATGCTGCCATTATTGTACATATACTCGCCACTACCATCAACAATAGTACCTGATGTTGCAGTGTATTGTGTTAAACCGGTACAGTAAGTAGGAAGATTTGCTTCGTATTCAATTCTCCATCCCGTGTTATCGGTTTCATTATCATCCGATTCAAATGTAATAAGCATAACATTTCCTGTTGATTCTAAATCTTCGGGAATAGTGTTTCCGCTGAATTCTCCTAATAAAGTAGCATCAGTAGTAGCACCATCATATACTCTTACAATATCAGCTCCGCTCTCTGTATCGAAAGAAATAAATTCTAATTCGTAATTAATAACAGAATCGCCTTCAGCAGGAGTTAGTAACCATGAACAATCAGCACCTGTTTGGTAGTTTTGATTTGGATAACCTCCGTCACTAAGAGTACCTTCCCACGAATTAATTGTTTTATTACCACAGTTATATGGATATGAGTCTGCAGGAGGGTAGAAGTTACGTACCATTGCTTGTCCTTCGCTGAAACCACCTACGGCACCCGCACCTTCAAGATAGTAGAAACCATTTCCACTACCACTCCATCCAAAGTTGAAATGGAACATATCAGTACCTTGATAACCGTCGCAAGTAAAAGCGTGACCGTAAGGACTGTCAGGTTCTGTTCCTGAATAGTATAACGGATGATCAGCATCTAGTTGCTCTTTTACCATAGATTGCCACTGCGTATTACTATAATAAGCTTTTTGTACATGTTCTGAGTTTGAAGAGTATCCAAAGTAATCTTGGATAGCGTCGGGAACATATGAGCTACTAGATCCGGAACCTTCAGGGGAATAATTCATATTTACACTTACTCCACAATGGTATTGTAACTCGGCTATTGCTAGTATTGAATGTTCTGCAGAGCTATTACCAATATTGTCTTTCATGGCATCCCAGTTGTAATAAGTATTCTCGAAATCAGCAGTGAGTGTTCCGTAAGGGTAAGCATAATAAGATTTTGAACCGGTTCCATGCTCAGGATAGTTGTAGTGATGCATAATCATACTCATAGCTGTTGCAACACAACCTGCATAAACGTGACCCCCGGGGCCATCTTCATCTTCAGGGCATAATAAGTTGTATGGACTATCTTGATTCCATGTACATGTTAACAACGGGGCAACATCTCTGTCAGCTTTTGTTGCTAATAATTCATCCGCTTCATTAGTTAAATAATGATTCCAACGTTCTGCCATGATGTCTGTGGCGTCTATCTTACCGTTTCTAAAGAAATTTATTTTTTCAACGTAAGTATTCATCCAGCTATCAAAAACAGTGTTTTCAACCTCTTTATCAAAACTTCCCTCATAAGAGTATCCTAAAATAGGATTCATAACATCTTCTGCAGATACAATAATAAAACCTTCTGGTTGAATATTGTAAATGTAATAAACCTCTTCGCCTTTTGAACTCTTAACAAAAGCATTACTTAAAACAATACTGTTAATGTCAACAGCGTTATTGTAATTGTTTGTAGCTTCAAAGAAATAATTTTTTGCTACTGTGCGAGCTTGTTTTTCTGTAATTTTTTTAGCAAAAGCACTATTTGTTATAGCTAATAATAATGCTAAGCTAAGAATGAATAAATTTTTCTTCATAATTTTATTTTCTTTAGGTTGTATTCTTCTGTTATCAAGTTTGTTAAAATAAAAACTGTCCAAAGATATAATATTCTTTTGGTTTTAGACATTTATAAGGAGAAAAAAGGTGTCTCAATTATTCAATCATCCAATCAATCACCAATCATCCAATCAATCAATCAATCAATCAATCACAATCAATCTTAATCTCAACCTTAATCATTAATAATTGAGAATTAATTGTAATTTCGTGCAATCATTTGGAAATAAAAAATAGCGAAATGCATATACTTATAAAAAACATCAAAGAACTTGTACAAATCGAAAAATATCCACGTAAGATGGTTTGTGGAAAAGATATGGCACAGGTCGATTCTATAAAAGATTCATATTTATTTATTAAAGACGGACTGATTAATGATTTTGGTGCAATGAAAAATTTGCCTGAGATTACTGAAAACGTGAAGGTTATTGACGCAACAGGAAAAATGGTTTTTCCTGCTTTTTGCGATTCGCATACTCATATGGTGTTTCCTAAAACTCGTGAAATAGAGTATGTAGATAAAATTAATGGTTTGTCGTACGAAGAGATAGCTAAACGTGGTGGTGGGATTTTGAATTCCGCTCGTATGATGCAAGAGATAAGTGAGGATGAATTATATTATGATGCTCTGAAACGTGTTGATGAGGTAATAAAATTTGGTACGGGTGCGGTAGAAATTAAGAGTGGATACGGTTTAACTGTTGAGGCAGAATTAAAAATGCTGCGTGTAATTAAACGTCTTAAAGAAACTACTCCGCTTACAATAAAAGCAAATTTCCTCGGCGCTCATGCTGTTCCTCCTGAATACAAAGATGATCAGGATGGATATGTTGACCTTATTATTGATGAGATGCTTCCTTTAATTGATAAGGAACAACTTGCTGATTATGTTGATGTGTTTTGTGATCGTGGATTTTTTACTGTGGAAAATACTGATAGAATATTAAAAGCTGCTGCAAAGTACGGATTAAGACCGAAAATTCATGCTAATGAATTGGATTATTCCGGTGGTATTCAAGTAGGAGTGAAATATAATGCTCTCTCTGTCGATCATCTCGAATATACAGGAGAAGAGGAGGTTAAGGCGTTAAAGGATTCTGAAACAATGCCAACAATTCTTCCCGGAGCAGCGTTTTTTCTTAATTTAGAATATGCTCCCGCGCGTAAAATGATGGATGCCGGACTGCCGGTTGCTATGGCTAGTGATTATAATCCGGGTTCAGCGCCTTCGGGTAATATGCAGTTGATTGTTTCTATGGCAAGTATTTTATATAAAATGACTCCGCAGGAAGCAATTAATGCTACCACTATTAACACTGCATACGCTATGGGAGTGGAAGATATTTTAGGTTCTATAGCTAAAGGAAAAAAGGCAAATCTTTATATCACAAAAAAAATTCCTAGTATAGAGTATATGCCTTACTCTTTTGGTGAGAATAAAGTAGAAACAATGATTCTTAATGGTGAAGTTTTGTAGTGAGTTAAGAGTTAAGAGTTAAGAGTTACGAGTTACGAGTTAAGAGTTAAGAGTT
>JAYEOD010000017.1:0-6097 GCA_034722575.1 Bacteroidota bacterium
AATGATGATAATAATTATCCTTATGGAAAAACTATTATAAATGTAGGGCTGTTATTTCGTAATAAAATTAATGATAAACACGTTTTTGAACTGTGTTACGATGAGTATGCTTTTGCTGATACTCTGTTGAAAATTAATCCCGATTATCTTAACTCTATTAACCCTAATACAAATTTTTTATCGTTAGTATATCTATTTAAAAGCGATTATCGCAATGTTGTTAACTATCCACTGCATGGTTATTATTTCGATCTGAATATTTCAAAAATAGGTCTCGGTATTTTAGATGATAAAGTCGATTTCTTTCGGATAAAGTCAAACTATAAAAGATATTGGAAATATAAAAAACGATGGTATATTGCGGCAAGCGTGTCTATGGTGTATTCTACACAAGAAAAGCAGCCGTTTTTTTTGAACATGGCATTAGGTACTAATAAATATACAGTTAGATCGTATGAATTTAATGTTGTTAATGGTAATTCATACGGATTATTTCGCAGTAATTTAAAATATGCTCTTATACCTAGGCGTACTGCTTATTTTGACTTTATTCCTGTAGAGCAGTTTAAAAAGGCTTTTTATGCTTTGTATTTAAATGCTTTTATAGATTGTGGGTATGTGCATGGTTTTGAAAAATGGCAAAATGTTGACAAAAATTATCTGGTAAATAAATTATTGGTGGGACGAGGTGTTGGGATTGATTTTGTTACTTATTATGACAAAGTTTTTGGTCTGGAATATTCGTGGCATGATTTTGATAAGGGTGCCTTTTTTGTGCATTTTATAGCTCCTATATAATATTAAATTATGTTAATTTTCTATTATCGACGGTATAATTTCGTAACATTGCATTTGAAATATAATTGAAAAAGAGCAATATAGTATTTAATGAAACAAACCATTCTGGGGCTTAATGATACAAGCGGATGATTCGGTGGTGAGTTTTGTTTGACCATAAAAGCAGAATAGAAACAGATGAACATAGCACTTTACGGAAAAATACTGAAGAAGGAGTCGATTCCATACCTGCAAATGTTGGTTGACAAACTAGAGGATGTCGGCGTGCATTTATTGATTTATAAACCTTTTTATAAGGTGATTGAAAAGAATGTTTCTATAAAATCGCAGTTTTCTTTGTTCTCAGGATACAAAGATCTTGTGAATAATGTTGATTATCTTTTTTCTATTGGTGGCGATGGCACTCTGTTAGAGACTATTACCTTGATTCGTGATTCAAACACCCCTGTTTTAGGTATTAATCTTGGTCGTTTAGGTTTCCTCTCTAGTGTTTCTAAAGATGAAATATCGGCTGCTGTAGAGCAAGTAATGCAAAATAAATACTCTATTGAGGAGAGAACGTTGCTGCAGTTGAATTATAAAGAAAATAATTTTGGGGATATTAATTATGCACTTAATGAGCTCTCTATTCATAAAAGCGAAGCTTATTCTATGTTGACAATTAAGGTAAATGTTGATGGTAAATATTTGAATACTTATTGGGCCGATGGGTTGATTATTGCAACACCAACCGGCTCTACTGCATACTCTTTGAGTAATGGAGGCCCTATCCTTACGCCCGATTCAAAGAATTTTATTATTACACCAATTGCCACACACAATTTAACAGTTCGTCCTATCGTTATTCCCGACAGTAGTGTCGTTACTATTCTGGTTCAAGGTAGAAATAATAATTTTAATCTTGGACTCGATTCAAGGTATAATTTTAAGGATAAACCTGTTGAACTGGAAGTAAGAAAAAGCAGTGTTAATTTGAAGTTGATAAAACTACAAAATGAAAGTTTTTTTACTACGATACGAAAAAAATTGAACTGGGGACTTGATAATCGTAATTGATGTGATAAAGTCTTCTTTAGATGAGAAAAAATTAATAATTTTGCACGCAGAAAAATTATGAAGAAAGTATTAGTTTTTGTAGTATTATTAAATGTATGGTCTTTTAGTTTTGGTCAGGTGATTGAAGCCGGACCATTTGTTGGCGCTGGTTATTATCTTGGCGATATTAATCATGATAAACAATTTGGTGATGCCGGATTTGGTTATGGTTTTTTGGCAAGATATAATTTCGATGACAGATGGGGTGTTAGAATAGGAGCTTACCGAGGTAAGTTAAGCTCTAGCGATAAAGAGAATGGGATAAGACCTGTACGTGATGCATGGTTTGAAGGAGATGTTACAGATCTGTCGTTAGTGATGGAACTTAATTTTTTACCATACTTTACCGGAAGTCGTAGATCTACTTTCTCTCCATTTATTTTTGGTGGTATAGGATATCATTTTATGGATGGTGAGAATAGAATTTATAATAATACTGCAACATCGTATAGTAACAGCGGACTTACGATTCCTTTTGGAATTGGTGCAAAATATAGCTTAACAAAAACAATCTGCCTTGCTGCAGAGTGGGGGATGAGAAAAACTTTTAACGATCAGATTGATGGTTTGCAAGAGTTTTATCCTCAAACAAGTTTGGAATCTGTACAGTTGAGCAATGCTAGTACTAACGATTGGTATTCTTTTGCAGGAATATCTTTAACGTTTAAATTTAATCTGGCAAAAAAATATTATTGCCCTGATCAACATCAACGACAATAATAATTAAATTTTTTGTTTATATAATATGGAATTAAAAGAGCAAATAGACTTTCAGAAACTCCCTAGCCATGTAGGAATTATAATGGATGGTAATGGGCGTTGGGCAAAGAAAAAAGGTAGGGTGAGAATTTTTGGTCATAAAAATGGCGTGAAAGCTGTTCGTGAAGTGACTGAAGCAGCAGCAGAGCTGGGCGTTAAGTTTCTTACTTTATATGCTTTTTCTTCTGAGAATTGGAATAGACCAAAAAAGGAGGTGGACGCTTTAATGAGTCTGTTGGTAAATACTATTAATTCGGAAACAAAAATTTTGATGAAAAATAATATTCGCCTTGTCTCTATTGGTGATATATCGCGTTTGGGCGAAAAAAATGCTGCCAAATTAAATGAGGCAATAGAGATAACTAAAAACAATGATCGCATGACATTGAATTTGGCTCTGAGTTATAGCGGACGATCTGAAATTACTGATGTTGTTAAAAAGATTGCCGTTCAATTAAAAGAAGATAAAATTAGTATTGATGATATTACAGAAGAGTTTATTAGTAGTAAGATGTTTACGGCCTCTATGCCGGATCCTGAACTGTTAATTCGTACTAGCGGCGAACAACGCCTTAGTAATTTTCTTTTGTGGCAATTGGCTTATAGCGAATTGTATTTTTGTGATACTCTGTGGCCGGATTTTTGTAAAGATGACTTTTATAAGGCATTGATAGATTATCAACAGAGAGAACGACGTTTTGGAAAAATTAGTGAACAAATAAAAAAATAGAGCAGGTACGGATGATTGAAAAAAAATTGAAAAGCAAAAGACATGTTTTTATTCTACTGGTGTTAGTAGCTTTAATTTCTGGTGTAAGCAAAAATGCAGCAGCTCAAATTACTATTGGCGATAATTTAGAAGAAGTAGATTATGCCGAACCTAAAACATATACTATAGGTGGTATTACAGTATCAGGAATTCAATTCCTTGATAAAAATGTATTGGTGATGTTGTCGGGACTTACTGTTGGCGAAGAGATAGATATCCCCGGTGAGAAAGTCTCTACAGCAATAAAAAAACTTTGGAAACAAGGTCTGTTCGAGAATATTCGTATTTATGCTACTAAAATTCAAGGAAATACTATCTTCCTTGATATTGCAATGCAGGAACGCTCGCGTTTGTCAGAATTTAGTTTTAAGGGTGTGAAAAAGTCGGAAGCAAATAAATTACGCGATGAATTAGGATTGGTGCGTGGCGATGTGGTTACCGATAATATGCGTATTAGCTCAAAAAATAAAATAGTAAATTATTTTGCCGAAAAAGGCTATCTGAATGCCGAGGTTTATATTATACAAAATATAGATACTGCCAGAGCTAATAGTGTTAATCTGCGTTTTAATATCGATAAAAACAGAAAAATAAAAATTAAGAATATTAATGTTTATGGTAATAGCGAATTTTCTGATGTTAAGGTGAAAAAAGCCTTTAAAGAGACAAAAGAAAAATCTAGATTCCGTCCTATAAACGGCCTTGGAAAATTATTAGTTACTACTGCTACAGGACTGGCTCATCTCGATTTTGTTGGTATAGTAGATTCTGCTAGAAGTGTACTTGCCGACGATTATCGCCTAAGCATTTTTAAGTCGTCTAAATATATTAAAGACCTTTACGAAGATGATAAGCAGTTGGTTGTAGATAAATATAACACGAAAGGTTATCGCGATTTTAAAATATATGCCGATTCTATTGTTCGTAACGATGATAATACTATTGATATTAATCTTTATGTTGATGAAGGTCAAAAATATTTCTTCCGCGATGTTAAATGGGTAGGAAATACAGTTTATACTGCCGAACAGCTTGATGCTGTATTAGGAATTAGAAACGGTGATGTTTTTAATCAGGAAATTCTTGATACTAAATTGAATTACGATCAAACAGGAATGGATATTAGTTCATTATATCTCGATAATGGTTACTTGTTTTTTTATGTAACTCCTGTTGAAGTAAATATCGATGGCGATTCTATTGATATGGAGATGAGATTGTATGAAGGTAAACAGGCGACTATTAGCAAGGTTACTGTTAGTGGCAATACTCGTACTCACGATCATGTTGTACTTCGCGAAATTAGAACAAAACCGGGACAATTATTTTCTCGTCAAGATATTATTCGTACTACTCGCGAATTAGCGCAGCTAAAATATTTTAATGCCGAAACTATTACTCCAATTCCAATTCCTAATCAAGTTGACGGAACTGTTGATATAGAGTATCAGGTAGAAGAAACCTCTTCTGACCAAGTAGAATTATCAGGCGGTTGGGGCTATGGCCGTTTAATAGGTACTTTAGGTTTATCGTTTAATAATTTTTCTACTCGAAATTTTTTTAAACCTGGCGCATGGCGTCCTGTGCCTTCGGGTGACGGACAAAAGGTTAGCCTTCGTTTTCAATCATATGGTAAAGGTTATTTGAGTTATAGCGCTTCTTTTACAGAGCCTTGGCTGGGAGGTAAAAAACCTAATGCCTTAACTGTATCGTATTATCACTCAATGTACGGAAACTCATATACTACAGGCACAAGCGATTACTCTTTCCGAATTGATGGATTATCTGTAGGTCTTGGTAAAAGATTGAAGTGGCCTGATGATTATTTTGTCCTCCGTCAAACACTTGGCTACCAAAGATATAAATTAGATAACTATACTCAGATATTTAATTTTGGCGATGGTAATGGAACTTATAATACTATTAGTTATGAAATTAGTTTCGGAAGAAATTCTGTTGATGCACCTATATTTCCACGAAAAGGTTCTAACGTCTCTTTATCATTAGAAGTTACCCCTCCTTATTCTGTTTTTACTGATAAAGATTATTCCACTTTATCTGATAAAGAGAAATTTAACTGGATGGAATTTCATAAATGGAAATTTAAAGGCACATGGTTTAAGAGTATTGTTGGCGATTTAGTTCTTAATTTTCGTACTCAATATGGTTTCCTTGGTTCGTATAATAACGATATAGGTACTATTCCGTTTAATAGATATTTCCTTGGCGGAGATGGTTTATCGGGATATAGTAATTTCGATGGTAGAGAAATTATTGCCATGCGTGGATATAGTAATTATTCATTAACACCCGGTTACTATCAGGATACTAAAACCGGAGCATCACTTTACAATAAAAGCACTATTGAACTGCGTTTTCCTATCTCTCTTAATCCTAGTGCTACAGTTTATGCTCTTGGTTTTCTTGAAGCAGGTAATGCATGGTCGAAATTTAGTAAATTTGAGCCTTTCAACTTATATCGTTCGGCAGGTGTTGGTTTAAGAGTGTTTTTGCCAATGTTTGGTCTGTTGGGTATTGATTATGGTTATGGCTTTGATGATGTTCCGGGAATGGAAGATGCTAACAAAGGTCAGTTCCACTTCTCAATTGGTCAATCATTAGATTAATATTTGGTATGTTATTTGTATTTGATACAAAAAAATAAAAAATAGGAGG
>JAYEOD010000018.1:0-6081 GCA_034722575.1 Bacteroidota bacterium
GGACGAATGTTTAATATTGCAGAACACTAGATTGAATTGCAATGATTATGTAGAAATAGGGAATGATGTGAACATCGGGCAATATGCAAGCATTTGGACACACGCATCATCTATGAATGTTTTTAAAATATTGAGAGTATTTGCAGCTATCTTATTAGTTGGTATAGTGTTTCTTCCTAATTTATTATTTGCACAAAACCTTAGTGTTGCTGCTACTGCTACACCACAGGTGGCATGTTCGCAAACTGCTGTGCAGTTACATGCGGAGCCTACAGGAGGAACAGGAAATTATACTTATACATGGGTAGGTAATCCCGGGAATTTTAGTTCTTATCTACAGAATCCTACTGCATTTCCATCTACTACAACAAATTTTACTGTTTTTATTAACGATGGACAATCGCAGGTTAGTGATGTTGTTACTGTACAAGTAGTTCCAAATGCTGATGCTGATGCGGGGCCGGATGCAACTATTTGTGAAAATACATATGCATATACATTGGTAAATGCAACTGCAACAAGTTTCTCTTTTTCAGAGTGGGCTACAGAAGGGGATGGTCATTTTAATAGTACTTCAATTATTAATCCGACGTATTATCCGGGTTCACAGGATATTGAGAATGGATCTGTTCAGCTAACACTGCATGCTGTTGCTACAGCGCCGTGTACCGGAGAGGATTTCGATCAGATGATATTAAATATTGCTCCTTTTCCTACTGTTAATGTTGGTGATGACGTTGAGGTTTGCGAAAATCAAACAGTCTCTCTTTCCGCTTCTGCCTCCGATTATAGTAGTTTGGTGTGGTCGTCGAATAGCACGGATGGATATTTTTCGACATATAACTCATTAAATACTGTTTATCACTTAGGAGCATCAGATATTAGTCAAGGTAATGTACAGCTTACTTTGCAGGCATATTCCGAAAGCCCGTGTCCGGGATCTGTTGAAGATAATTTGATTGTTAATATAACAGATTTACCGGATGTAAATGCCGGTAATGATGACGAAATATGCGAGGGAAGTAACTATTCTCTCTCCGGAAGTGCTTCGGGATATAGTAGCTTGATATGGACTACCTCCGGAAGTGGGAACTTTCAAAATCCAAACCAACCTAACGCTGTTTATATTCCTTCGGAAAGTGATATTGCTAATGGAGAGGTGGGTTTAATACTTACTGTAACCGGACAAGGAGCTTGTTCGCAAAATGTAGAAGATGGTATGATTCTCTCTATTTATCAACAACCTACTGCTAATGCAGGTGCTGATATAGATATTTGTGAGAATAATAATATACTGCTTTCTCCAACAGTTACTTACTCCGCAGGTGTTATGTGGACAACATCCGGCGATGGTTCTTTTGATGATAATACTCTGGAAACAGCAACTTACACTCCCGGAACAAATGATATTTCTAACGGAGAGGTTACATTAACAATAACTGCAGATGCTATTGCGCCCTGCTCTACAACAATTGATGATGATATTGTAATTACTATATCTCCTTTGCCAATAGTAAATGCCGGAGATGATGCTACTCCATGCGATAATAGTAATTATCAACTTAATGCCTCTGCTACAAATTCTGCTTCTGTATTGTGGACAACATCCGGCGATGGTGTTTTTGATGATGCTTCATCATTAACTGCTATTTATGATCCCGGTAATGGCGACGCTGGTAATGGTAATGTTCAATTAACCCTTACAGCACAACCTGAAACTCCCTGTAGCGACGAGGTATCTGATGTTGTTACATTAGACTTTATTGCAGGTCCTTTTGTTGATGTTGGAGATGACCAAGATATATGTGAGACTGAGATTGTGAGTCTTAATGCAACTGTGTTACACAGTTCGGGATTATTGTGGACTACTGCCGGAAATGGCTCTTTTGATGATAATACAATTACAAATCCACATTATACACCGGGGATAATAGATATTGAAAATGGTTCTGTTTATCTTATTTTAACGGCATCTTCCGATTCGGATTGTGGATCAACAAGCGATTCTTTATTGGTTACAATTCAAAATAGCCCAACAGCAAATGCCGGAGAGGATACTTATTTATGTGGCGATATGACTATTCAGCTTCAGGGTGTTGCAGAGAATTCCGGTTCTGTGGTATGGACAACATTAGGCGATGGTAGTTTCGACGATAATGAAATATTAAATCCTGTATATACATTAGGACCGGCAGATATGGAGAGTCATAATGCAGAATTAACTTTTACTGCTAATGCGCTTCTTCCATGTCAAAATCCTGTTAGTGATGTAATAGAAATATCTTTTTATCATGCACCTGCTGTAAGTGCAGGCGACGATGATGCTGTTTGCGAAGGCGATACAATATTTTTGAATGCAACTGCTACAAATACAAATACTGTCTATTGGTTTCATTATCCAAGTAGTTCAAATTCAGGTGAATTTGGTAGTCAAGATAATGTAACTTCGTGGTATGTTCCTAGTTTATACGATTATGAGCAAGAGGAGGTAGAATTGTATATCGAGGCTAGCGGTTTTGGGACATGTGGTTTAGTTCGCGATACTATTCATTTTGATATTACTCGTAAGCCTCAGGTTAATGCCGGCGATGATTTTTCTATTTGTAAAGATGGCGTTGCCAACCTTTCCGGTGAAGCAGAATATAATTCGGGTGTACAGTGGAGAACTTATTATACAAATGATGGTAGTTTTGATGATGGTTCTTCTTTAACTACAACTTATACTCCGGGAGCTTTTGATATAGCAAATGGTTCTGCTATGTTAATCCTTTCGGGATGGGCGACGGGAGCGTGTAATGAGGCTGTAAACGATACTCTGATTCTTACTATACACGATTATCCAACTGTTTCGGTTGGTGATGATATTACAATCTGCTCTAGCGAAAAGGTGGAGCTGTCTCCTGATGTGGATGATTTCAGTGCACTGAGATGGACTACATCCGGAAACGGAACATTTACTGATATTACTGCAGTTGACCCTGTTTATACTGTTGGTTCGGAAGATATTGCCAGTGGAATTGTAACGCTTACTTTAAATGCAGTGCCAAATTATCCGTGTTCGGGTGGTGATGTTTCTGATTTTATGATTATTACGGTTAAAGAGGCTCCGGTTATTAATATGGCAAATCTAGTAACAGGCGATTATAATACAGGAATTTCTCTCTCTCCGGAGATAACAGGAGGTTCGGAAGATTATTCTTTTTTGTGGACACCGGAAGATAAGTTTGAAAATGCTACTGTAAAAGATGCCACTACAATAGAATTTTCTCCCGAAGGAGATACTACATACCGTTTCGATTTTACTGTTACTGATAATGTAAACCAATGTTCTACTACCGATACAGTTCGATTATATCTTGGTATTGGAGAGGTTATTATTAATATCGATGCCGATCCTCCATATATCTGTAGTGGTGGCAGCACAACATTGTATCCAAATGCATCGGGTGGAATGGGAACATATACTTATTACTGGTCATCAGTTCCATCGGGATTTTCTTCAGAAAACCCTAATCCTACTGTGTCGCCACTGGTACGAACTACTTATTCTGTAATTGTTAGCGACGGAAATACATCACCAACAACTTCTATTGATATTGAAGTGATGCCAACTCCTACTACGCCAAGTATCACAGGTTCTACAGGTGTTGTGTCGCAAGCTAAAGAGGTGTACTCTGTTCCGGAAGAATTGAATGCGTATTTTAATTGGTGGGCGTCAAACGGAAGTGTTATTGGCGGAGAGGGAACCTCCTCATCGACAATAGAATGGGGAGCTCCGGGTACAGGTAGGGTTTATGTGTCGAAAGCAAATGAGTATGGCTGTTTTGGAGATACTACAATGCTGACTGTTAGTATTGGAACTAGCGTTGTTTCTGAACTGGCGGGTATAAAAAATTTAAAAATCTATCCTAATCCATTTGATGAGGTTATTACTGTGGAATTTGAGTTAACTAAAGATTCTGATATTGAAATTAGTCTTGTTGATATAATGGGTAAAGAGTTTGTAACTATCGAGAAATCGCATCAACAAACAGGTAAAAAACGTTTTACTAAGGAGATACCCAAAACTAGTGCCGGAGTATATTTCATCCGCTTAAAGCGTGATGATTTACAGGCTATGTACAGAGTGATAAGAGTAAAGTAAAACTGTTTTAGTGTAATAAATATAGGGTTGGGTTATTAACTTTATAGCGATTGTTATTTATTGATGGGTTAATAAAGAAACAGCCTGTGTAATTTTTTACATAGGCTGTTTCTTTATAAGCTTTTTTTATAGAACTACTCTTCGAAAATATTAGTTAAATCACCTTCGGATAGAGCTTTTTGGTAGAAACGCATTTGGTCGAAAGAGCCTTTAAAATACTCTTGAACCGGTTTGTAAGGCCCTGCTATTTTAATTCCTAACGAAGGGCTGCTCTCTGTGCCTGAAGTAAAAGTAGCTGAACAGCGCAGTTCATTGTTGATATATCCTTTTAAAGTATTTCCGTTGTATGTCATAGCAATAAAGTACCAAACATCGGTATTTACTGTTGTTGAAGTGGACGCTGACATAAAATATTCTGCATCAGAACCATTACCTAAAAGAAATTCTAAAGTGTTATCGCTGCGTTTCGAAATAGTAAAGCCTTCATCAGAAGTATCTCCGCCAAGGGTGTTACTGATAAGAATTTGTTTTCCTGATATATCGTCAAATTTTGTCCAGAAAGTAATTGTTTTTTCTCCTTGATTAAGTAAAGAGCTGGTGATGTCAATATAATCGGAGCCATCGAAATTAAGTGCTTTACCTGTTTCGTTATTTCTGTCGGCAGTAGCGGTGGCTCCATGGATAACCCCATTATTTTCAGCCCAATCATCTGTAGCATTGCCTGCATCAAAAGAGTAGAAAGCTTTTAGTTCGGTTGTAGTAACAACGTTTTCGGCTAAAGTAAAAGTAATTGATTTTTCAAGCGCATTAGCAAGGTCGTGAACAGTAACAGTGGCTGTTTCGCCTGCTTCACCTAAGGCAATGGCTTTCATGCCATAATCTCCGGCCGATTCATCTTCTATTAATTGAATTACACTATTGTTTGATGAAGACCATGAATATTGTGATGGATTCATTCCTAAATATGTAGCAGCCTCAAGTAGTAGAGTATCATTTACTCCCAACATAACATCTTTTATTCCGTAAGGGTCGCTCTCTGTTGCGTTTACATATAATCCTTGATTAACAGAATAGAATCCATTACTGTTAAATTCGCCGGTTAAGTATGAATTATCACCTGTGTTACTGTTGTCGTTAATTATCAAACGCAATGTGTGTTCATTATTACCACGTTTTGGAGTCATATAATTCATCCAGTAAAAACTGTTTGCGAATCCGGCCATGTCAGCCTGTATTTCAGTAAATTTATCGGCAAGTTCGTTAATATTGTTAATAGAGTATGACCCTGCATTACCGAGGTTTTGAAGCGTTTGAGGATCTATTTCATTTCCTAAGCCAACCATATATACTTTTTTGGTTCCGCGAGCTACAATGGCTTCATGTTCGGTAGATGAGGCTTGTGTGTCGCTTCCATCCGTAAAGGCAATAAGGAAACCTTGCTGAATTTCGTCGGTATGATAAAAATCTTCCCAACGGTTTACCGCTTCAATAATAGAGCCGTATAAGTTTGTAGAAGCATATCCGAGTTCAATTTCATTAATTTTTGTTACAAGCGTTGTGGCATCATCCGAAAAATCTTGTATTAAAACAGGGTTTTCGCTAAATACATAAATAGCAAATTGTTGTTTAGGTAACTTGCTAAGAACAAGAGATTTTGCTGCCTCTTTAATTTGACTTAAATTGCTTCCTACGCTATAACTATTGTCTATTAATAGAACAGTTTTTAGAGTGTAAGGAATAACATCTTGCTGGCGGATTTGCATTGCCGATTCGGTAGGGGAGACTGCTTGACCATCTTCTTTTACAGAAAAATCGTCTGTACTAAGAGTGGAAATTCCATTTCCTTGCATATCAGTTACCTGAAACATAATATTTATAAAACATGGTTTTTGTGTATTTTGTGATACATCACCATATTCAATAATTTTATATCCCGG
>JAYEOD010000019.1:0-6023 GCA_034722575.1 Bacteroidota bacterium
GACAGCCCATTTCAATGGATCAAAAAATTAGTTTAATTAGTTTAATTCGATGATTGATGATTGATTGATTGGTTGTTGATTGAATAAGACAACCCATTTCAATGGATCAAAAAATTAGTTTAATTAGTTTAATTCGATGAAAAACAAAAAATAAGCGGATGAACCATTCATTCTATAATCATTCTAGTTTGTAAAAATTCATTGTTATAAATATTTAATAATGCCAAATAATAGCAATCAGACGGCATCCGTAGCCCCCAACTACAAAGCCCTTTATAATAAATTTACGTAAAAACCCCTATTTCCCGTCAGGGTTACTACTTACAGTATTTCACCTCATATATTTCTATGAAACACCCTAGATAAACCATTTGCTTTAAAACTACTTTTGACGAGTATTGAAAAATAGATTTAAACAATTAAGAAATTGTTAGGCAAAAAAATCTATAATTAACTAAAAACTTACAATATGAGAAAAACTGTAGTATTATTAGTTTTCTTGTTACTCGCAAGCACACAGTTGCTTATGGCGCAAAGCAAGGAAATTAACGGAACGGTTCGGGGGCAAGATAACAAATCTTTGCCGTTTGTAACTGTTAGTGTTAAAGGTACCACAAATGGCGCTATTACAAATAGCGAAGGTCAATTTACACTTCAAGCAAAAAGCAGTGATACTTTATTAGTATCGTTTGTTGGTATGGAAACACAATTAATTCCGGTAGGAAGCAAAACAATATTTAACATTGTATTGCTATCCTCAGCAACTAACTTAGACGAAGTAGTGGTTATTGCTTATGGAACTACTAAAAAATCATCATTTACAGGTTCTGCATCTGTTGTTAAGGCTGAAGCCTTGAAAAAAATGCCTGTTGAGTCATTCGAAAAAGCTCTTCAAGGTAACACAGCCGGGTTACAAGTTTCTACAGCATCCGGTGCTCCGGGATCTGCGACTACCATTAGAGTTAGAGGTGTAGGGTCTTTAAACGCTTCATCATCTCCTTTATATGTTATCGACGGAGTTCCAATTTCTTCATCTAATAATAGTCAAGTTGCATCAGACGATTATGGTACATCATCTTCGCCTATGGCATCTATTAATCCTGCAGACATTGAGTCTATTACTGTATTAAAAGATGCTTCTGCAGCATCTCTTTACGGATCGCGTGCTGCTAATGGTGTTGTTATTATTACTACAAAAAGTGGTAATAAAGGTGATGCAAAAATTAAATTCAGAGCTAAAACAGGTGTTTCTACTTATGCTGTAGAACCTCATAGTGTTTTAGGTGGATCAGATTATTACAAAACGTATTACAACTACTATTTAAATAATAATTTAAGTAATGGTTTAGTTGGTACTGCTGCTAGTGATGCTGCAAATGCATCAACTATTGCAATTTTAGGGGCGAATCCGTTTAATACAGCTACACCTTTTAATGCTGAAGGTAATTTAACCGATGGTACTGAATTATATTACGATACCGACTGGAGAGATGCTATTTATCAGACAGGAAAAACTTATGACGTAAACATGAGTGCTGCCGGTGGTAACGAAAAAACAAAGTATTATATTTCTGGTGGATATCTTAACCAAGAAGGTAATGTTGTTGGTTACGATTACGAACGTTACAGTGCTAAAGTAAACCTGAATAGTAAATTAAAAGAAAATATTAAAGTAGGTATTAATAATACTTTATCATTCTCTGAGCAAAACACACCTGCCGGTGGTGGTGGTGCTGCTAATGCGGTTAGATTTTCTAATGTAGTTGCTAATGTTTATCCTTTATATCAAAGAAAAGCTGATGGCACTTATAATTTAGATGCTAACGAAAACAGACAATATGATTATAGCAACCCAATCGTTATGGACTTTAATCCACTAGGTATTAACGAGATGGATATTTATAAATCAGAAACTTCAAGAGCTATCACATCTGCTTGGGCTGAATTATCGTTCTTAAACGATTTTAAATTTAAAACTCAAGGATCGGTAGATTATAATGCACTATCTGAACAGCGATATTACAATCCAATTCATGGTAATGGTGCTAGTGTAGGTGGTAGATCTAATATCTACAAAATAAGAGATATCCGTACTAATATCACTAATACTCTACATTATTCAAAAAATATAGATGGTGATAACTCTATTAGTGTTCTTGTAGGTCAAGAAGCTTTCAAATCTAATTATTCATATTTCTCAGGAGGAAAAACTAATTTCATCTTCGGAGGAACAGAGCATATGATTGCTGCTTCAACACCAACTGAATTAACATCTTATACAACACAAAAAACTCTTGCTTCGTATTTCTCAAGTGTTAAATTAAATAATCAAGACAAATACTATTTAGATCTTTCTTATCGTCGCGATGGTTCTTCTGTTTTTGGTATAGATACTAAATGGGGTGATTTCTACTCTGTTGGTGCTACCTGGAGAATTAAAGAAGAGAGCTTTATGAAAGATTATACTTGGGTTAACGACTTGAAATTAAGAGGTAGTTTTGGTACTTCAGGAAATGATAATATCGGACGTTATGATGCTCAAGGCCAATTAGGTTTTGGATATAACTATAATGGCGCTCCCGGTATGTATTATGATAATATGAGCAACCCTATCCTTCAATGGGAGACTAGTAAAATATTAGATATCGGACTTGAATTCAGAATATTTGATGATTTTACGGGTGTTATTGATTATTATAACAAAGTATCTTCTGATCTATTATTTGAACGTCCATTATCTATGACCACTGGATTTGAAAATATTATGTCAAATTTAGCTGAAATGAAAAATTCAGGTCTTGAGATTTTACTTAATACTAATAATATTAGAAATGATAATTTCTCTTGGACTTCTGATTTCAACTTCACATACAATGTAAATGAAATCACAGAATTAACACAAGAGCAGTTAATAGTTGGTAGTAAAATTTGGGAAGAAGGTGGCGACCGCTACCAATTCTATATCCAAGAATGGGCAGGAGTAGATGCTGCTACAGGCGAGCCAATGTGGTATATGGATAATGAAGAGGGAGAAAAAGTTCTTACTAAAACATATAGCCAAGCTACTAAGTACAGACAAGGAAGTTCTTTACCTGATTTCTTTGGTGGAGTAACCAATACTTTTTCGTATAACGACTTCCAATTCTCATTCTTCTTCTACTACAGTGTTGGTGGAAAAACTTATGACTATACCGAAGCTGCTTTAATGCATGATGGTTCTGAACCTGGTAAGCAATTATCGTCTAATGTTGATGATGCTTGGCAACAAGCCGGTGATGTAACATCAGTGCCTCAATTCATTCCTAATAACAGTAACAATAGTAATGATAGATCAACTAGATTCTTGCATGATGGATCTTATGTAAGATTAAAAAACGTTTCTTTATCTTATACTCTTCCTAAAAGCATTAGTGAAAAAATGCATTTTACTAATATGAATGTTTATGTTCAAGCTTCAAACTTATTGACTTTAACTAAGCACAAGGGTTTAGATCCTGAAGTATCTATTGCAGGAACAACTAATAATAACATACCTCCTGTTAAAACAGTTTCATTTGGTGTGAATATTGACCTTTAAATTTTAAAATTATGAAAATAAAAAACATATATTTATTAATATCACTTGTTGGTATATTAGGTTTAAGCTCTTGTAGCGACGATTACCTAGAGGTAAAACCAACATTTTCTGTCTCTACGGATGAACAGATTGATTCAAAAGAAAAGGCTGAAGCTCTAGTTGCCGGTACTTATGATAGATTCTCTGTATCATCGTATGGTGCTCATGTACTAGGATTATCAGATTTAAGAGGCGACGATATTTTTCTTAAAGCTTCGGGTAATTACGGACGATTTGTAACAACTTATCAATTATCTGAAATTCCAACTAGTTATAAACTAAACTATATTTGGCAATATGCATATCAGGTAATATCTAATGCTAATGTTATTATCAACAACCTAGAAGGTAGTACAGCAATAGAAAATTCTGAAGCATATATTGCTGAAATGAAAGCTTTAAGAGCTCAATCTTATTTCAATTTAGTAAGAATTTTTTCAAAGGCTTATACTGATGATGCAACTGCTCCCGGTATTCCAATTAGCCTTGTAATTGCTAGTGGAACAACTGAAGCTCCTGCAAGAGGTACTGTACAAGATGTTTACGATCTGATTATTTCTGACCTTGAATATGCTGAAGAAAAATTACCTGCTAGTAATGATAATTTACAAAGAATTACTTTACCTGTAGTAAAAGGTTTATTAGCTAGAGTTTATTTAGCACAAGGCGAATGGACTAAAGCACGCGATTATGCTACTACAGCTTATGCAGGTATTGAACTTACTGCTACTATAGGAGAGTTAAAAGACTTTAATACGCCTACTACTGAGTGGATGTGGTCTATGGATATGAGAGAAGATGATAACAATGGTTATTTAATGTTACCTTCTTTTTACGACACCAGAAGAATGGGTTACAGCTCTTTTAGAGCTACTAACGAATTAGTTGATTTATTTGATGCTAATGACGAAAGAACAACTTACTTTGGTCCTGCAAGTGCAGAGGGATTTAAAATAGAAAAATTCATTCATGTATCTTCTTGGGATATGGATCAAATATTGATGCGTGCATCTGAAATGTATCTTATTGAAGCTGAAGCAAAAGCTGAATTAGGTGATGACGACGGTGCTAAAACAGCTTTAAATATGATTCGTAATCGTGCCGGTCTTGATAACGAAATTGCTACAGGAGAAGCTCTTAAAACATCTATTCAAACTGAAAGAAGACGTGAGCTATTTGGCGAAGGTTTCAGATTTTTCGACTTAAAAAGAAGAAATATGCCTCTTATTAAAACAGGCGATTCTCACTGGGTTGATATAAATTTAGAAGCTAACGACGATAAATTCACATTACCAATTCCTCAAGATGAGATTGATGCTAATGATAATATTAGCGAAGCTGATCAAAACGCAGGTTATTAATCAAAAAATATTTTATATATGAAAAATATAAATAAACACATAATCACTCTATCATTACTATTCGCAACTGCATTGTTATTCAATGCTTGCGAAGAAGATAGCAGTGATTTCGAATACAATGGAGAAGCATTAGTATCGTTTGCAGTTGAAACACAAGGGATATACTATGTTACGGATGCAGAAGGCAACGCTGATACCATCAAAGCTTATATTAATAAGCCTGCTTCTAAAGATTTAACATTTTCTGTAATTGTTGATGAGTCTAGTACTGCTGTTGAAGGAACAGATTTTAATTTAGAATCAAATACAATTACTATAAAAAAAGGAGAAGTAGAAGGTATTATTGTTGTTAAAGGTATCTATTCTGCTTTACCTGATTGTGCTACTAAAGTTGTAAATTTAAAACTTACTTCTGATGCAGCTGAATATGACAATATCTATTCATTATCTTTAAATAAATTTTTCCCTTTCGTGATTACTGATTTCGAAGGTTCTTTTACAGTTAATGATGACACTGACGATCCTTATAATGTTTCAGTTACTATTGGCGAAGGCAACAACCTAACTGCAAATGGTATATGGGGAATGGATGCTGATATTACATTAGAGATGGATCCTGATAATTTTTCTGTAAACATCGCTGAACAACTATTATTTGAACACAGTACATACGGAAATGTTTATATCAAAAGTAACAGTGCAGGTTCTTTTAAATCATGCGACAACTCTTTAGATCTTAATTTTAAGGTTTATGCTGATGCAGGTACTTTTCAAAACGTAACCTCTTCAGTTTGGACAAAAAATTCTAAATCTGAAGTAATTACTTTTAATAAAGATATTAAAACTTTAAAAATTCAGTAATTGAATAAATATACTGATTAGCAAAAATATTAGTTAGTTAGTTTTAGTTTAGTAGTTTTAGTTAGAGTAGAGGCTGTTCCTTAGGGACAGCCTCTCTTGTTTTTTATACTCTTCACACTTTTAAATCACTGTCGAAAGTATTAAGTTTGCTGAAAGAGAATTATGGACAATAATAGTGACACAAT
>JAYEOD010000020.1:0-6018 GCA_034722575.1 Bacteroidota bacterium
TTGTATCCACTCAGATTTTACTACACCCTCTTTTTTCAAACGATTTAACAGTGGATATATCGTACCATCTGCAACTTCTATTGAGACATACTGTTTTACATCACTAATTAATTCATAACCATAATAATCTTGTTTCTGCAATAGCACCATAATAATATACTCCAGAAGTCCCTTTTTCATTTGAGATTTCCATTTAACCACAAAATACAAATCATTCTTGTTATCCATACTCACAAAATTATAAATAATACCTAGTTATACAAGACATTTTCAAACTAAACATAAAAAAAAAAGAGCGACTTTATTATTAAAGTCACTCTTTTTTTACATTTCTAATTCATCTTTTTAAAACATAAATTACTCAATAGTAAGTACCCAATTATGGATATCAGGTTCATCGCCCGACTGAATAGCTTGAAGTTTTTCATACAATTTTGTAGAAACCTTACCCGGCTTATCGCCATATTTATACACTTTTCCTGTATCTCTATCCATTATTTCACCAATAGGAGAAATAACAGCAGCAGTACCACAAGCACCAGCCTCTTCAAAAGTAGCCAATTCATCAACTTCAACAGGGCGTTTTTCAACTTTCATGCCCATATCTTTAGCTAATTGTTGTAACGACTTATTAGTGATAGAAGGAAGAATAGAAGATGATTGCGGAGTAACATAAGTATTATTTTTTATGCCGAAAAAGTTAGCAGGACCAGCCTCATCGATATATCTTTTCTCTTTTGCATCAAGATACATGCAAGCAGAATATCCTTCGTCATGAGCGCGTGTACCACTAACAAGACCAGCAGCATAGTTACCACCAACCTTAATTGTACCTGTACCAAGAGGTGCCGCTCTATCAAAATCGCGTGCTATTTGCACTTTAACAGGATTAAATCCCTCTTTAAAATACGGACCTACCGGAGAAACAAATACCATAAAAAGATACTCATCAGCCGGCTTCACTCCTACCTGAGGGCCACTACCTATAAGTAAAGGACGTAAATATAACGACGCTCCTGTACCATATGGAGGAACGAAACGTTTGTTAAGTTCTATTGCTTTAATAATAGCTTCTTTAAATAATTCATGAGGAACCTCTTGCATCATGATACCTCTTGCAGAGTTAATTAAACGCTGAGCATTCTCCTCCCAACGAAAAAGACGAATTTTACCATCTTTTCCTGTAAAAGCCTTCATACCCTCAAAAGCCTCTTGTCCGTAATGTAACGAAGTAGCGGCCATATGTAAACTCACCTGATCAGAAGAAGAAACCTCTACCTTGCCCCATTTTCCATCACGATAATAACAACGTACATTATAATCGGTTTTTGTGTAACCGAACGAAAGTTCTCCCCAATTTATATTTGCTTTTTCCATATTATTGTTTTTTTATTTTTTTGATTAAGTATCGCAAATATACAAATAAAATGTTATGTTATCATTTCATAAGCAAAATAATCAACATCAGATACACAATACTCTTTCACAGCCATTTTGTCATATATTATTTACTGGCACATAGTTTGATTCTGCGATGAAAGAAAATAAAGTTTAACAAAAAATAAAGCAAAATGCAAAAAGGAAAAATCAACGTACAGACCGAAAACATTTTCCCTATCATCAAAAAATTTCTATATTCTGATACTGAAATTTTTCTTAGAGAATTAGTTTCTAATGCTGTTGATGCAACACAAAAGCTTAAAGCTCTCGGACGCCTGAATAAATACGAAGGTGAAATTGGAGATACAACAATAGAAATTCTACTTGACAAAAAGAAAAACACATTAACAATCCGCGACAAAGGTATTGGTATGACTGCTGACGAGATAGAGAAATACATCAACCAAATAGCTTTCTCTAGCGCCGAAGAATTTGTTGAGAAATTTAAAGGAGAAGATAACGCCAATATCATTGGACACTTTGGTTTAGGATTCTATTCTGCCTTTATGGTTTCCGATAAAGTAGAAATCCTTTCTAAAACATATAAAACCGGCGAAAACACAGAAGCAGTTCGTTGGGAGTGTGATGGCAGTCCGGAATATACTATCGAAAAAATAGAAAAAGAGAGTCGCGGAACAGATATTGTACTTCATATCTCGGAAGAAGAAAAAGAGTATAATGAAGAGCACAAAATAAAAGAGCTTTTAGATAAGTACTGCAAATTCCTTCCTATAAAAATTGAATTTGGAACAGAAAAAATAACCGAAGAGATTGAAGGGGAGAAAGATAAAGACGGCAATGCTAAAACCAAAGAGGTAGAGAAGCCAAGAATCATCAACAACACAGAGCCAATTTGGACAAAAACACCAGCTGAGCTTAAAGATAAAGAGTATAAAGATTTTTATCGCGAGTTATATCCTATGACTTTCGACGAGCCGCTATTTCATATCCATTTAAATGTTGATTATCCTTTTAACCTTACTGGGATTTTATATTTCCCTAAAACGAAAAAAGAGCTTGAAATTCAACGTAACAAAATACAACTTTATAGCAATCAGGTATTTATAACAAACTCTGTTGAAGAGGTAGTACCTGATTTCTTAACTCTGCTTCATGGTGTTATCGACTCTCCGGATATTCCTTTAAACGTGTCTCGTTCGTTCTTACAAAGCGATAAAAACGTTAAGAAAATATCTAAACACATCATGAAAAAAGTTGCTGATAAATTAGAAGAACTTTATAAAAACGACCGTAAAGATTTTGAAGAAAAATGGGATGATATCAAGATATTTATTGAATATGGTATGATTTCAGAACCAAAATTCTACGATCGCGCAGAAAAATTCACTCTTCTAAAAAACAGTAAAAACGAATTTTACTCCTTTGAAGAGTACAAAGAGCACATCAAAGAAAACCAAACTGATAAAGACAAAAAACTTGTTTTCTTATATGCTACTAATGTTAATGAGCAGCACTCATACATAAAACAAGCAACAGAAAAAGGATATGATGTATTAATTTTAGATACTCCTATCGACAGCCACTTTATTAATACTTTAGAGCAGAAATTTGAAAACGCAACTTTTGCCAGAGTAGATTCTGATGTAATCGACAATCTTATTAAGAAAGAAGAAAATAACATCTCAAAACTTTCTGAAGGCGAAGAAAAAACTCTTAAAGAGGCAATAGAAAAATATGTTAACAAAGATAAATTCTCGATTGTATTAGAAAATATGAACGAGAAAGATTTGCCGTTAACAATTACTCAGCCCGAGTTTATGCGCCGTATGAAAGATATGCAAGCAATGGGTGGTGGCGGAATGCCTATGATGGGAAATTTCCCGGATAGCTACAACATCGTGGTAAACAAAAACCACCATTTAATGACAAAAATTATCGAAACTAAAGAGGAAAAAGAGCAACAAAAAATCATTAATCAATTAAAAGATTTAGCATTGCTTTCGCAAAACCTTCTTAAAGGAGAAGAATTAACCAACTTCATAAAAAGAAGTATTAATATAATATAACAACATCTATTTTAGCAGTTTTACTTACACTCATCACGTAAGTAAAACTGCTTTATTAACAAAAAAACATCACACACATGAAAAAAGGCACTATAATTTTATTAGTAATAGTTGGACTCTTTGCAGTAACAATTATGTCAGGAATTTCAGGCTATAACAGTTTGGTTACCATGGAAGAAAATGTAGATTCCAAATGGTCGCAAGTTGAGAATGTATATCAACGCCGCGCCGATTTAATACCCAATTTAGTTAATACAGTAAAAGGATATGCCAATCACGAAAAAGAGACACTTCAAGGAGTAATAGAAGCGCGCTCTAAAGCCACATCAGTAAATGTAAACACTGACAATTTATCACCTCAAGCAATTAAAAAGTTTGAGCAAGCACAATCGGGACTGAAATCTGCTCTATCGAGACTTATGGTAGTAGTTGAAAAATATCCCGATCTAAAAGCAAATCAGAATTTCAGAGACCTACAGGCACAACTCGAAGGCACAGAAAACAGAATTACTGTTGAGAGAATGAAATTTAATAACGCAGCAAAAGAGTATAACGCGTCAATACGTCACTTCCCAAAAGTCTTATACGCTTCAGCGATGGGATTTGATAAAAAAGCATACTTCGAGTCTAGCGAAGGAGCTGAAACAGCCCCTACCGTGCAGTTTTAATAAATTTTTAACTGAAAACAATCCACTAAATTGTCTCTACCGGATTATTAATAAATAATCACTAACAAATAATTAACACATAATATATGAGTAATAACGTAAAAAACTTTTTCAATACCGAAGAAGAACAAAAGATAAAACAATCAATAATGAATGCAGAGCTCGACACATCAGGAGAGATACGTATTCATTTAGATAATAATTGCCCCGGCGATCCTAGAGATCAGGCCGCTTATATTTTTGACAAACTAAAGATGCAAAACACCGAACATCGTAATGGTGTTTTAATATATCTGGCTGTTAAAAACAGAAAATTTGCTGTTATCGGCGATCATGGCATTAACAGCATTGTGCCCGACAATTTTTGGGACGGTGTAAAATATACCATGCTGGATCATTTTCGTAAAAATGAATTTGTTGATGGACTTTCTAAAGCAATTACATTAACAGGACAACAACTACAAAAGCATTTTCCTTATAAACACGACGATATCAACGAATTGTCAGATGATATTTCTTACGGAAAAAATTAAAACGGAGTGTTTAAGAGTCTATTTGTTAATAGCTGAAACAAATAAACCGTTCAACAAATAAACAAAAACAATGAAAACTACAGGTTACCGACATAAAATACAATTACTCCTCATAATTCTTATTACATCGATAAGTAGTATTACTGCACAAATCCCCGAAAGAACGACCCCTCCCCGATTAGTAAATGATTTTGCCAATATTTTATCCGATCGCGAAGAGGCTTATTTAGAGCATAAACTGGTAAACTTTAACAACACCACCTCTAACCAAATTACAATAGTTACTGTAACCGATTTTAACGGTATGAGTAAATCGCAATTTGCATACGAAATTGGTGATAAATGGAATGTAGGACGTAAAAAATTTGACAATGGTGTTGTGATAGTTATAAAACCTAAGACAGCACGCTCGAGAGGAGAAGCATTTATTGCCACCGGTTACGGACTGGAAAGCGTTATACCCGACGCAACAGCAAATAGAATTATTGACGCAGAGATGATTCCCTATTTCAAGCAAAACAACTATATAAAAGGACTCGATCAGGCTACAAATGTATTGATGGGATTAGCAGCAGGTGAATTCTCTACCAACGAATATGCAAAAAAGACCTCTTCGGGAAAAGGTAATATGCTTATCCCGTTTATAGCTATAATTATAGCCATATTTATGATGAAAAGAACTACAAAAGGAAGAACCTACGGACACTCATCTACAAACCAAACAGGATGGTTACTATCGGCACTACTGCTTTCATCGATGGGCAATCGACATTCGGGATATTACGACAGCTTTAGCTCAGGTGGAGGCAGCTTTGGAGGTGGAGGTGGTTTTAGCGGTTTTGGAGGCGGTAGTTTTGGAGGCGGAGGCGCCGGAGGAAGCTGGTAAGATCAGATAAACATAAAATAAATAAAAAATATTTTTATCTGTTTTCCAGATGAAAAAAGTCACCTTTATTATTAATAATCAGACAATAACAAATAACACTACGTGATTTCACGGATAATTACTACGTTTTTCAGGAAGTTTTTTTTGCTAAAATTTTGGTATTCTATATAATCTTTCTAATTTAGCAACGCAAGAATCTAACTAAAACTACTAATTATCTTACTAACAAAAAAGCCCGGCACTACTAGTCGGGCTTTTTTTATTGATGAGTCCACTCTAAAAAGGTTAAAAACTTACAGACAAAATTTATGATAAGTCTCAAATAATTCGTATCTTGCAGTAAACAAGGGTGTTATGTTTAAAAAAACGAAGATTACAAACAAATAGGTTTATTTGGATCTAGCCAAAGATTATCTAATAAGCAGAAAAAAATATGGGACTCATCTATTGAAAATAAATTTTTC
>JAYEOD010000021.1:0-2500 GCA_034722575.1 Bacteroidota bacterium
AACCAACCATTCAATCATTCAATCAATCAATCAACCAATCAATCAACCAATCAATCAATCAATCAATCAATCAATCAATCATTCAACCAATCATTCAATCATTCAACCAATCAATCAACTCCTTGTCCTCCGAAGCAAAAGCAAAGGAGGGAATCTCAAAAAAACTTCCCTTCTCCAAAAACCTCACCCCACGCCAGTTACCAAAAACATTCAAGATAATTCCGGCATTGGTTTGGAAAGCCGGATTATTCTACCGTATTTTGCAGCCGCATTGAGAAAAAGTGCACTTTGACATCTTTTAAAATTATCTGACACAGCAAGCATTACAGAAGGTTTTTGTAAGTCTCGGACTTTAAAAACTTTTTTAATTTATTTTGCTTTTCGTGTTGTTTGTTTCAATAAAGTTTCTACTTTTGCAGCCGCTTTGGTTCACACCTAAGCTAGCATTAAAGTTAGAAGTTCTAAAACAAGTTGAGAAGCTTTTTTATTCTGAAAAGAAAATTTATTTTTCTTCTTGTTTATTTGAAAAAATGTTTTACTTTTGCAGCCGCTTTAATTAATAAAGCAAAACAAAAATAAATCAGAAAATTTTAACTGATTATTGTTCTTTAAAAAAATGTTTATATCTTTGCAGTCCGCTTTAAAAATGGATGATTTAGTGAGGTTGATTTAGCGGTAAAGGTATTATAATTTTGACATTAGTTCTTTGAAAATATTGAAGATAAGAGTAGCGAACCTAGAGTAAAGGAAAATCGAAATATTTGACTTAAGACATATAACTTTTTATACAACGAAGAGTTTGATCCTGGCTCAGGATGAACGCTAGCGGCAGGCTTAACACATGCAAGTCGAGGGGTAACGATTCTGTTTCGGCAGAAGGCGACGACCGGCGCACGGGTGAGGAACACGTATGCAACCTACCTTTAACAGGAAGATAGCCCCGAGAAATCGGGATTAATATTCCATAATATCATAACTTCTCATGAAGAATTGATTAAAGCTTCGGTGGTTAAAGATGGGCATGCGCGACATTAGTTTGTTGGTGTGGTAACGGCACACCAAGACGAAGATGTCTAGGGGGTCTGAGAGGATGATCCCCCACACTGGTACTGAGACACGGACCAGACTCCTACGGGAGGCAGCAGTGAGGAATATTGGTCAATGGACGAAAGTCTGAACCAGCCATGCCGCGTGCAGGATGACTGCCCTATGGGTTGTAAACTGCTTTTCTACAGGAAGAAACTTCGCTACGTGTAGCGACTTGACGGTACTGTAGGAATAAGGATCGGCTAACTCCGTGCCAGCAGCCGCGGTAATACGGAGGATCCAAGCGTTATCCGGATTTATTGGGTTTAAAGGGTGCGCAGGCGGATAGATAAGTCAGAGGTGAAAGCCCACAGCTCAACTGTGGAACTGCCTTTGATACTGTTTATCTTGAGTCTGGTTGAAGTAGGCGGAATGTAGTATGTAGCGGTGAAATGCTTAGATATACTACAGAACACCAATTGCGAAGGCAGCTTACTAAGCCAGTACTGACGCTCAGGCACGAAAGCGTGGGTAGCGAACAGGATTAGATACCCTGGTAGTCCACGCCGTAAACTATGATTACTCGTTGTTGGCGATACACAGTCAGCGACTAAGCGAAAGCATTAAGTAATCCACCTGGGGAGTACGATCGCAAGATTGAAACTCAAAGGAATTGACGGGGGCCCGCACAAGCGGAGGAGCATGTGGTTTAATTCGATGATACGCGAGGAACCTTACCTGGGCTTAAATGTAGAGTGCATGAGGTGGAAACACTTCTTTCCTTCGGGACTCTTTACAAGGTGCTGCATGGTTGTCGTCAGCTCGTGCCGTGAGGTGTCGGGTTAAGTCCCATAACGAGCGCAACCCCTATCTTTAGTTGCCATCAGTTCGGCTGGGGACTCTAAAGAAACTGCCCGCGTAAGCGGTGAGGAAGGTGGGGATGACGTCAAATCAGCACGGCCTTTATGTCCAGGGCTACACACGTGCTACAATGGTCGGTACAGTGGGCAGCTACACAGCGATGTGATGCTAATCTCAAAAACCGATCTCAGTCCGGATTGGAGTCTGCAACTCGACTCCATGAAGTTGGATTCGCTAGTAATCGTATATCAGCAATGATACGGTGAATACGTTCCCGGGCCTTGTACACACCGCCCGTCAAGCCATGGAAGCTGGGGGTACCTGAAGTCTGTAACCGTAAGGAGCGGCCTAAGGTAAATCTGGTAACTAGGGCTAAGTCGTAACAAGGTAGCCGTACCGGAAGGTGTGGCTGGAATACCTCCTTTCTAGAGTCTTTTCGTCTTGGAATTTATTTTTTGTTCCTACTCTTTATCTATCAATTAAGTTTGAAAATATCATATAAATAAATTGAATTATTTTTTGATTATTCAAGGCAAAATATTTTAGCATAGCTATTGCTACGGTAAAATATTTTAACGCCGAAAAATCTAAAAAGAAACAATTTATATAGGAT
>JAYEOD010000022.1:0-6002 GCA_034722575.1 Bacteroidota bacterium
TCCTAAAAATATAAACAGTATTGGAATAATAAAACGTTTCATAACTCCCAATTTTTTATAAAGGTAATTAATATTTTGAGAAATTACAAATAGGTTTATTATAACTTTTTGTAAAAAGAGATGTAATCAGTTGTTAGTTTTTTGAATTTTAGTTGGGCAATTCTGCTCTCCTGATAGTTATTGTTATCGCCCGTTATTACATAAAGAATATCTTTCTCAAAAGCAATACTGTCAATTATATTAATAATTATTGGATGTTCAGCCCCCTCTTCTCTGTCGAAGTGAATTATTGAATTTGCGGCAGATTGTTTTTTAATACACCAAACAGCATTGTCTGCAAATCTTATAAAAGCATTAGTATTAGAATAGCTTTTTAAAGGAATATTAATAAGAAAACTATCCGGTGGATTAACAATTATTTCGTCAATAGTGTAAATAGGAAGATCGCTCTCCTCTCCGTTGTTATTAAAACAGGCAGAGAAGAGAGTGATTATTAATGTTAGAATAATTAATTTCGATGGTGTAAATACACCTCTATTATTGTCCGCGTCCATGACAGTGTTTATATTTTTTTCCGCTACCACAAGGGCAGAGTTCGTTTCTACCAATTTTTTTCTCAACTGTAATAGGAGATGTTTTTTGGTCTTTTTGTGTATTGCTATGCGATTGAGAAAGCAAATCAGATCGCTCCTCTTTGTATTTCGACGTGTCTGTCTCTTTACGCTGTGCCTCTTGTACATCACCTCCTTCGCGAAGTGGGAGTTGGCAACGTATTAAGAAAGAAACGATCTCCTTATTAATATTATGAATCATCTGTTTAAAGAGTTCAAACGATTCGAATTTGTATATCAATAAAGGATCTTTTTGTTCGTAGCTGGCATTTTGAACAGACTGTTTCAGGTCATCCATCTCGCGAAGATGATCTTTCCATGCATTGTCGATATTGCCAAGTGTAATACTTTTTTCTATTGAGAGGGAAATTTCCTTTCCTCCATCTTCGTAGGCTTTTTTGAGGTTAGCAACCGCTTGAATAGATTTATTACCATCGGTAATAGGAATAGCTATATTTTCGAATTTTTGCGATTGATTTTTAAAAACCTCTTTTATTACCGGATAGGCTTTTTCTGCAATCAGATTGTTTTTTATCTTATAGTTTTCGTGTACTTTTTTAAATATTTTATCAGCTAATATTTCAGTTTTTTGTTCAGAGAACTCCTCTTCATTAATAGCGTCTTCGATAGCAAGCATAGAGAGAGCCTCTATTTCAAATCCTTGAAAGTCGTTATTCTCTTGATAATTACCAAGGGTTTGTTCGCAATAGTCATATACCATATTAGCAATGTCAACAGCAAGTCGATCGCCATGTAGAGCATGACGGCGTTTTTTGTATATCACTTCACGCTGCGCGTTCATTACATCATCATACTCGAGCAGTCGTTTACGAATACCAAAGTTATTTTCTTCAACTTTTTTCTGAGCACGTTCGATAGATTTGGTGATCATACCGTGCTGAATCTCTTCGCCTTCTTCGAGGCCAAGGCGATCCATGATTTTTGAAATTCTTTCTGATCCGAACATGCGCATCAGGTCATCTTCTAAAGAGACAAAGAATTGAGAACTGCCCGGATCTCCTTGTCGTCCGGAACGACCACGAAGCTGTCTGTCAACACGTCGCGATTCATGTCTCTCTGTACCGATAATTGCTAAACCACCGGCTTTTTTTACTTCTTGTGTCAGTTTAATGTCAGTACCACGTCCTGCCATATTTGTGGCAATGGTTACATTTCCTGATTTACCTGCTTCAGCAACAATATCTGCTTCTCTTTGGTGTAGTTTAGCATTAAGAACGTTATGCTTAATAGTGTTGCGATTAAGCATCCTGCTCAGTAGTTCAGAAGTCTCAACAGAGGTTGTACCAACCAATACCGGTCTTCCTTGTTTAACAAGTTCTACAATTTCTTTTGAAATAGCATTGTATTTTTCGCGCTTTGTTTTATAGATAAGATCTTGTCGGTCGTTGCGAACAATAGGTTTGTTAGTAGGAATTACTACTACATCCAGATTGTAAATATCTAAAAGCTCACCAGCTTCTGTTTCTGCTGTACCGGTCATACCGGCAAGCTTGTTATACATTCTGAAATAATTTTGTAGGGTAACAGTAGCATACGTTTGTGTAGCAGCTTCTACCTTTACATTTTCTTTGGCTTCAATGGCTTGATGTAAACCATCCGAATATCTTCGTCCTTCCATGATACGCCCAGTTTGCTCATCAACAATTTTTATCTGGTTTTCCATGATAACGTATTCTACATCAATTTCGAAAAGTGCATAGGCTTTAAGAAGTTGGTTTACAGTATGAACACGTTCTGAACGTATTTGATAACTTGTAAGTATTTCGCTTTTTCTTTCTAAACGCTCTGTTTTACTGAGTTGTTGTTTTTCTAAATCTGCAATATCGCTACCAATATCCGGAAGAATATAGAATTCAGAATCGCCGGTGAGATTTGAAAGAAAATCAATTCCTTTATCGGTGATATCAATTGTATTACTCTTTTCGTCAATTACAAAGAATAGTTTTTCATCAATAAGATGCATATTCTTTGATTTCTCTTGCATATAGAAATTCTCAGTTTTTTGCATTAATGTTCGCATCCCGGGAACGGATAAAAACTTGATTAAGGCTTTATTTTTTGGTAATGCTCTAAATGCTCTAAAAAGTAGTTCGCCACCCTTTTTTTCTTCTTTCGAATCAGCTTTAGCGTCAGTTAATAACTGCTTTGATTCGGCAAGAATCTTATTAAAGAGATTTCTTTGTTCGCTATATAATTTATAAATTGTTGGTTTAAACTCATCAAATAGCTGGGTGTCTCCTTTTGGGGTAGGCCCTGAAATTATTAATGGTGTACGAGCATCATCGATTAGTACCGAGTCAACCTCATCGACAATTGTATACTGATGTTTTCTTTGAACCAGTTCGTCGGGATTACTGGTCATGTTATCTCTTAGGTAGTCGAAACCAAATTCGTTATTAGTACCGTATGTGATGTCGCATAAATAAGCCTGTCGTCGTTCATTAGAGTTGGGTTGGTGTTTGTCGATACACGCTACAGTAAGACCGTGGAATTCGAATAAAACGCCCATCCATTCGCTGTCACGTTTTGCAAGATAATCGTTTACAGTTACCAGATGAACACCTTTTCCGGTTAAGGCATTTAAGTAAACAGGTAGTGTTGCAACAAGTGTTTTTCCTTCACCGGTAGCCATCTCAGCAATTTTTCCTTGATGAAGAACAATACCACCAATTAGCTGTACATCGTAGTGTATCATATCCCATTTAACGGTTGCTCCACCTGCTTTCCAGCTATTATTATAAATTGCTTTACTGTCGGATATGTTGATGTGGTCAGAGATTGCTGCCATGTCTTTATCCATTTCTGACGCAGTAACAATAATTTTTTCGTTTTTTGTAAAGCGTGTAGCGGTTTCTTTTATTACCGCAAAAGCTTCAGGAAGTATCTCGTTAAGAATTTCTTGGGATTTTTCGTAGCTGCGCTTCTCAATTTCATCTATCTGAGAATAGATATTTTCTTTCTCATCGATGGGGATATCATTGTTTTCGGCTTTTTCTTTCAGCTCTTTAATTTCATTCTCTTCGGTAGAGATATAATCGGTTATACGCTGCTTGAACTCAAGAGTTTTAGCTCTTAATTCATCATTAGTAAGAGGTTCAATTATTTTACTGGCTTGATGAATTTTTTCAAGGATAGGGTTTATTATATCTATATCGCGTTTGGACTTTGTGCCGAAAAGTTTCTTAAGTAAATTATCTAACATTATGCCTGTTTTTCTTTTTAATAAATAAGCCTAATCAAAAATTATACCAAGTAAATTCGTAATAAAACATATAAAATCAGAGTAGTAATAACAGTGATGATATTATTATATTGATATTTATTTAGTATTAAATTTTTTAGTGATAAAACAGATATTTCTTTTTTATCGATTAATGGCAAAAATAGAAGAAATAAAGGAGAAAAGATAATAAATAAGTAATTGAAACATCTACGATTGAATAATTATTAGCTTAGAAGGGGTGATTATTCAATTGTTGTAAGCTGCATCCGGCAATTAAAAACAAATTTTTAGCATAAAAAATGCTTATATTAATAAGCTGATGATTGCTTCATCAGCTTATTAATAAATTAATATTCATCTTCGTGAAAGAAGAAGTCTTCTTTTGTGGGGTAATCAGGCCATATGTCCTCAATTCTTTCAAAAGATTCGCCTTCCTCTTCAATTTCGCGAAGATTTTCAACAACCTCTGAGGGTAGTCCTGTTCTAATACTATAATCAATTAATTCATCTTTAGTTGCCGGCCATGGGGCGTCTTCTAATTTCGAAGCTAGTTCTAATGTCCAATACATAATTGTTTGACAAATTTTAGTTTATCTTTTTTGCAAAAATAGATTTTTTATTATAAAATACAAGAAAAAAAATCTTGAATATGGTTCTTTTTATTGTTTTGGTATCCAAACGGCTGTGTCACAACCTAGTGTCTTTGATAATAATCTGCTTAGTACAAAGAAATAGTCTGATAATCTGTTTAAATAACTGATAGAATATTCATTAATATTGTTATTTCCAGATATTTTTAGAGTTACTCTTTCTGCGCGCCGACATATTGTACGACAAATATGACTATATGACACGGCAGGATGTCCGCCCGGAAGAATGAATTTTTTTAATGGCTCTAATTGCGAATCCATTTTGTCGATTTCATCTTCGAGTTTTTTAATGTCCTCTATTATTATTTTTGGTGCTCTAGATTGTGCTTTTTCTGTTTCAGCTGCCAAATGTGCTTCAATATCAAATACTCTATTTTGTATCTCTATTAAGAATAATTTTATTTGGTTATCCTCAATAAAATCTCTTAAAAGTCCTATAAAACTGTTTAACTCGTCTAAAACGCCATAAGCTTCAACGCGAGGGTGGTATTTTGGTACTCTGGTGCCTCCTGAAAGGGATGTTTCTCCTTTATCTCCCCCTTTAGTGTATACTTTGAAGTTTGAACTCATTGTATTTTTTTTTATTATGGATGTTTTACCAATTGAACATCAAAACACCCTATAAATCTTCATCTTTTCCGGTTTTATCGCATTTTAAATTTGAACCGCTAGGGCTATGCTTAAAATGCGAAGATTGTAAAGCAGAAAAATATCTCGAATTTATGTAGGTTGTTTTAAAATTCAATTGGTATTATTTATTTAAAAATTAATTTTTGTTGAATTTGTAGTCGGCAATTGTTTTTATTGATGTGTTTTTTTTGTCAGAGACTATTTCACCATCAATTAATCTTATAATTCTGTGTGCATGCAGAGCGATATCCTCTTCGTGAGTAACAAGAATAATTGTATTTCCATCTTTGTGGATTTTTTCCAGCAATCCCATAATTTCAATCGAGGTTTTTGAGTCGAGATTTCCGGTAGGTTCGTCGGCCAATACAATTGATGGTTTGTTGATAAGAGCTCTGGCTACTGCCACTCTTTGGCGTTGTCCTCCGGATAATTCATTAGGTTTGTGTTCCATTCTTTCGGTTAAATCGACTTGTTTTATAACCTCTTTGGCACGTTTTATTCTCTCTTCTTTTCCAACCCCTGCATATATTAAAGGAAGTGTAATGTTTTCGAGTGCTGTAGAGCGAGGCAGAAGATTAAATGTTTGAAAAATAAAACCGATCTCTTTATTTCTTATTTCCGCTAGTTTGTTATCATTTAAGGAGCTGACATTGTTATTGTTTAATATATATTTTCCTTCGGTAGGGGTGTCGAGGCAGCCAATGAGATTCATTAATGTTGATTTCCCGGAGCCGGAAGGACCCATTAAAGCAACAAATTCGTTTTTATTAATGGACATAGAAATGTTGCGTAAAGCTTTTACTAATACTGCTCCTACTTGATAATGGCGTTTTATATTGTTAAGGTTTATTATTTCCATACTTGACT
>JAYEOD010000023.1:0-5997 GCA_034722575.1 Bacteroidota bacterium
TTCGAAGATCACCCGGTCGAACTTATGCTTTGCAAAGAGATGGATAATATTTTTATGTAAGCCTTGATTTTTCCGTCCCTTTTTATCAAGAAAAAGGGGCAATGTTTTTGAAAAAAACAAAGAAAAACTGAATTAATTACGAATTACGAATGAAAAATTGAATGAATAAACAAATCGACAAAGAAAAATATTATGTTAAATAGAAATCTTAATGCACTGGTATCAGGGTAAACAAATAAATCCTGTCTAAAAATAAACGGATGAATTTTAATGTAATAACTAAAATTGCACTTGCCCTTATTGATCGGGAAAAATCAACCAAAATGTCAAAGCACTCTAAACGAAATAAAGCTGCTTTAGACGACAAATATAGAGCGAAAGTTTTACAAGTTTAAAAGCGATTTTCCTGGTGTTTTATGGTCTTAACCTCAATTTTAGTTGTAATTTGCTTCGTATCATTCATTGTCATTGATGGTCATTCATCCAATCTCAATCAATCATTCAATCACCCAATCATCGAATTAATCTATTTTTTTTAGCAAAAGGGAAATTGCGTGATCTTAGCCTAAACTTAAATTATTCAATCATTTTTATTGTATAATTTATTCTTTCAACCACCCTTGTTCTCCGAAGCTAAAGCGAAGGAGGAAATCTCTGCCTTAGTCTTAATCTCTACCTTAATCTCAATCATTCAGGAATACGACTCTTAATATCCAATAAAAATTGTTTTAATTCTTTGAGGGTTTTTACTACTTCGAAATTTTCTTGTACCTCTTTATTGTTTTTGCGCATGCGATCTTTTGCTCCTTGTAGGGTGTAGCCTTTTTCTTTTACAAGATGAAAGATGAGGTGGAAGTTATCGACATCTCTTTTTGTGAAATAGCGATTTCCTTTTTTGTTTTTGTGAGGATGTATAATATCAAACTCCTTTTCCCAAAAACGAATTAGTGATGTGTTAACATTAAACATAGCGGCTACTTCTCCAATACTATAGAAAATTTTCTTCTGTTTTTCCATTAATCCATTGTTTGAGATGGTAATTTCGATTGCTCCACCATTTCTGCAAATTGTTCTGCCGACAGGTCGTTAAAGAAATAGTATATAGGGTTTACCGAATGATTATTTTTCTTTATTTCATAATGAAGATGTGGTGCAGTAGATTTTCCGGTGTTTCCTACATACCCAATTATTTGACCGCGTTTTACTTTTTCGTTGCGCTTTACGTTAAAGCTTTTTAAATGTGCAAATATAGTGATGTAATTAAATCCATTATCAATTATTATTTTGTTTCCATAACCGCGATGCGAGCGTTTTACCCGTTTTACAACACCATCGCCGGTAGCGTATATTGGTGTGCCGCTTGGAGCCGAAAAATCAACACCATGATGAAATTTTCTTACTTTATAAAATGGGTCTGTCCTGTATCCGTAATACGAAGAGATTCTTTTTAATTCTTTATTACTTACAGGCTGAATAGCAGGAATAGAGGCCAGCATTTTTTCTTTGTTTTTTGCCATTTCAAAAACATCATCATACGATTTTGATTGAACGTATAGGCGACTCGAAAGAATATCGAGTTTTTTTGTTGTGGATTTTATTAGATCCGAATTTTTATACCCTTCAAACTTAGCATATCTGTCAATACCGCCAAAACCTGCTTTACGAACGGATTGTGCTATAGGCTCTGCTTCAAAAATTATTCTGTATATATCATCATCGCGCTCCTGAAGGTTGTCGGCAACATGTGATAATTGATCAATTTTATTGTTAAGGATTTTGTATTGCAGCTTGTATTGTGCTATTTCTCTATTGAGGATTTTTTCTTTTGGAGACTCGAAAAAATTGTATGCAAAAATGATTACCGCTGTAGTAAAAACTAACCCCGAAGCAATAATATAGAGTGCTTTTAGCAATCGCTCTTTAAGAGTTGTTTTGTTTTTTATTATCTGAAGAGAATCAGTGTCAAGTCGGTATTTTTGTTTCCCCATTAAAATGTCTTTTGAAAATATCTTTCAACCTTATGCAAAGTTAGTTAAATAAACTAAATTTGCAATTCCTAAAAAAGGATGTCTTATAATATGTTAGATAGCGACTCTTGTATTGATGTTTTAGATGTTAATAAGTTGGTTGTAGATTATGAGATATAATATAAAGACTGTAACAGAATATAAAGTATAAAACGATATGGATTCTAAAGAGATTCGACAAAAGTTTTTTGATTTCTTTCAATCAAAAAATCATCAGATAGTATCATCGGCTCCGATGGTAGTGAAGAATGACCCTACACTAATGTTTATTAATGCGGGGATGAATCAATTTAAAGATTATTTTCTTGGAAATGAAACCTCTCCGCATAAGCGTATTGCTGATACACAAAAATGTTTGCGTGTTTCGGGAAAGCATAATGATTTGGAAGAGGTAGGGCATGATACATATCATCATACTATGTTTGAAATGCTTGGGAATTGGTCTTTTGGAGATTATTTTAAGAAAGAGGCTATTGCATGGAGCTGGGAACTGCTTACCGAGGTATATAAAATACCAAAAGAGAATTTGTATGTTACTGTTTTTGGTGGTGATAAAGATGATAATATGCCTCTTGATACCGAAGCATACGATCTGTGGAAACAGCATATACCGGTAGAAAGAATATTAGAAGGTTCTAAAAAAGATAATTTCTGGGAAATGGGCGAAACAGGTCCTTGTGGTCCGTGTTCGGAAATACATATCGATATACGCTCTGACGAAGAGAAGAAAAAAGTTTCGGGGAAAGAGTTGGTAAATATGGATCACCCTTTGGTGATAGAGATTTGGAATTTGGTGTTTATTGAGTTTAACAGAATGGCAAATGGCTCGTTAAAAATGCTTCCGCAGAAACATGTTGATACGGGAATGGGTTTTGAGCGATTGTCGATGGTATTGCAGGGAACAAAATCGAATTATGATACGGATGTTTTTACTCCGCTTATTAATAAAATAGAGACAATTAGTGGCGTAAGCTATAATAGAGACGAAAAAACTGCAATTGCTATGAGAGTGATTGCCGATCATTCGCGTGCTATTGCTTTTGCTATTGCAGATGGACAACTTCCGTCGAATGTTAAGGCGGGGTATGTGATACGACGAATTCTTCGACGTGCTGTTAGATATGGCTATACTTTCCTTGATATGAAAGAGCCGTTTATTAATCTTTTGGTTCCTGTGCTCGAAGCACAAATGGCAGATACTTTCCCTGAGATGACTAAGCAGAAAGAGCTTATTATAAAAGTTATTGCTGAGGAAGAGCAATCGTTTTTACGTACTCTGGAAGTGGGAATTCAGCTTCTTGAAAAAGTAATGAAACAGACTCGTAAAGCAGGTGATGATACTGTAAAAGGTGATGTTGCTTTTGAATTGTACGATACATTCGGGTTTCCTTTAGACTTGACAGAACTTATTTTAAGAGAGAATAATCTGAAGGTAGATATCGATGGCTTTGATAAAGCTATGGCAGAACAGAAATCGCGATCGCGACAAGCATCTGTTAAAGAGACCGACGATTGGGTTGTTATTGGAAAGCAGGAGAAGAGTGAGTTTGTTGGATACGACCATCACGAAAGTGAAATAAAAATTATTAGATACCGAAAAATAAAAGTTAAGAAAGAAGAGTATTATCAACTGGTTTTTGATAAAACTCCTTTTTATGGCGAATCGGGCGGACAGGTTGGTGATAAGGGGTTTATTGAATCGAACGGTGAAAAAATTGAGATTGTTGACACTAAAAAAGAAAATAATCTTACTGTGCATATTGTAACTGTGCTGCCAACAAATCCTGAGGGCGTTTTTAAAGCGGTTGTTTCCGGCGAAAAAAGAGATCTGTCGGCAAATAATCATACTGCAACGCACTTGTTGCATTATGCTTTAAGAACCGTATTGGGAACGCATGTAGAGCAAAAAGGCTCGCTGGTTGCTGAAGATATTTTACGTTTCGACTTTTCGCATTTCGAAAAAATTTCTTCAAATAAAATTCGTGAAGTGGAGATGCTGGTGAATAAATTGATTCGCAATAATATTCCTCTTAACGAGCAACGTTCTATCTCTATGGAAAAAGCCGAGGAGATGGGCGCTATTATGCTGTTTGGTGAGAAATATGGCGATGATGTGCGTGTAATAAAATTTGCCGATTCGGTGGAGTTGTGTGGCGGAACTCATGTTAATGCTACCGGACAAATTGGTGTGTTTAAAATTATTTCGGAGGGTAGTATTGCTGCCGGTATCAGAAGAATTGAAGCAGTTACTGCCGGTGAAGCAGAAAATTATATCAATAAAAAATTAGATGAACTAACAGATGTGTATGGTTTGTTTAAGAATTCTCGAAATGTAGTTAAAAGTGTTGCTGATGTAATTGGCGAGACTAAAGAGATGCAGAAAGAGCTGGAGAGATTAAATAAAGAAAAAGCCGGGAGCTTGCAGCAGGATTTGAAAAATAGTGCCGAGAATATTAACGGTGTTAATTTTATTGGTGTGAAGCTTGCTAGTGACATGAAGACAGTAAAAAATTTGGCTTTTGCAATGAAAAAGGATGTGGAGAATTTGTTTATGATAATTGGTTCGCACGATAAAGGTAAAGCAAATCTTACTATTGCTATTTCAGAGAATTTGAATAGTGAAAAAGGACTTCATGCCGGAAATTTGGTTCGTGAACTCTCTAAAGAGATAAATGGTGGTGGAGGAGGACAGCCACACTTTGCCAGCGCCGGAGGAAAAAATCCGGAAGGTATCCAAAATGCACTCGATAAAGCAAAAGAGATAATATCTAAATTATAGATTCTTAATAAACTCACGTGGCGACTTAAAGTTGCCGAGTGGTTAATAAGGTCAAGTGTTTGGTTCAGAATGTTCGCTATCGAGGCTTTCGCAGTCTTAAAAATCAGGAGTTTACTTGTAGTAAATGACTGTTTTTTTAAGGCAAGAATAACGAAGAGAGCGGGCATTCCGGATAAACACTATCTAATAATTTTGTCTCTTTTCCATGTCATAAATCGAGGTGTTCCTTTTCTGTTTAGCTGAATAATTGCCGATAACATTATTATTGCGCTAATCCATTGTAGTGACGATAGTTGGTAGTCGTTAATGAGATAATCGAAAAATATAGCCGAGATAGGGAAAAATAGTTCGCATATAATAGCTACAATTGCTTTTACTTTCATCAATCCATAATAGTACAGAAATATTGCTCCCGAACCTGTGGTGAAAGCTATAATAAAGAAAATTATCCAATGAGTAGGCGAGATGTTTTGTATAAGTAGAATATTTCCCGATGCTATTACAATTACTAGCATTATAATAGAAGTAAAACCGTATCGGAAAAAAGTAACCGTATGAAAATTATGGTTTTGCAGAACTTTTTTTCCGAAAACAGTGGAGCTTCCAAATGAAAAGGCAGCCAGTAAAGCGAATAAGGCAGCATAAGTCGTATTAGAACCTGTTTTAAAATTGGGGAGGTTGTTGCCAAATGTAAGGAAATATCCTGCTGTAATGGCTATAACAGCCCATAGTAAATAGTGTTTGCCGGTTTTCTCTTTTAATATAAAGTGAGCAAGAAATATCCCGAAGATAGGTTGTAACTTTTGTAGTAACACTACTATAGTTAGTTTTTGAAATTCAACTAAAAACAGAGCTTTTACAATAGCCATAGTGCCTATAGCACCGCCAAACAGCGAAAGAAGTCCTAAAAAAATATAATCTGATTTCGAGAAAGTTTTTAGCTTTTTATACTCTTTAAACAAAAAGGTGTTCATAAGAATAAATGGCAGGAAGTGGAAAATAAGAACCACAATATTAATATCCAATCCATGAAGTTGAGGTGTAAGTACTACACCGTCTAATCCCCATAGTATTGCAGCAAAAGATATTGCTACTCCTCCAATTATTGTTGCTCTTTTATCTCCCATTATATTTTTTATTTCCCGGCAAAAGTAATTAGTTTCTACAACTTTTAATAAATTATCATTCATT
>JAYEOD010000024.1:0-5996 GCA_034722575.1 Bacteroidota bacterium
TATCGTTTTCATCATATAATTATAATTTAACTCATCATACGGTAATTTTTTCCTAACATTTGGCGACATACCAATAGAGTGGAGAATAAAGTCGAATTTACCACCAAAATGCTCTATCGACTTGGTATATAGCGCTTCTATATCTTCGGTATTTGTGGCATCTGCTGCAATAACAATAGTATTCAGCTTTTCCGCCAACTCTTCTATATTGCCCATACGAATCGAAATTGCTGTATTTGACAGTATTACTTCCGCACCTTGTTGCACAGCATTTTTAGCAATTTTCCACGCCATAGATTGCTCATTTAAAGCTCCAAATATGACTCCTTTTTTTCCTTTTAACAGATTGTTTGACATAATATTGTTATTATTTGTTCTAATATTCAGCAAAAATACGTTTAATTTTTTATTAATTCTTTAGCAGTTTGAAGAGCAGCGTTAGAAATTTTATTATCTGATAACATCTTGGCTATCTCTTCAATTTTATCCTCGTTTTCTAAAAGACGCATTCTGGAATATGTCTTCTCACCATTTTTATCTTTATAAACAAAAAAATGATTGTCGCTTTTTCCGGCAATTTGAGGCAGATGGGTAATAGCGATAACCTGCATAGCTTTAGCCATTTTTTTCATTATTTCGCCCACTCTACCGGCAATGTCACCGCTAACGCCACTATCTATTTCATCAAAAATAATAGTAGGTAAAAGATTCTTTTTTGCTATTAATGACTTTACAGCAAGCATAAGTCGCGACATCTCTCCTCCGGAAGCAATTTTTGACATCTCTTGTACAGCAACTCCCTTATTAGCACTAAAAAGAAATTTTATAGCATCTAATCCATCTATACTAAATCTGTCTAAATCCCTGATCTCCACTTTAAAATCAGCGTCATACATTCCTAAGCTTTTTAAGGTGTTTCTAATCTCTTTCTCAATATATGGAGATGATTTTTTTCGGTTTTCGGTTAATTTTTTGGCGATCTCAGAGAGTCTGTTCTGTAATTTTAAAATCTCTTTTTTACTACTCTCAATCTCATCTTCCAACGATAACATCCCTTGCAGTCTGTTTTCTAACTCCTCTTGTTTTTGCAATAATTCCAATAAAGTGCTTACGCGATGCTTTTGTTGCAATTCATAAATAATATTTAACCTATCAGTAAGCTCTTCAATTCGGTGTGGACTGTATAGCACCTCCTCGCTAACTCCCTCCATCTCCGAAGCAATATCCTCAAGCTCAATTAAAGAGCTGTTTAAACGTCCGCTTAATTTATCAGCCGCTTTATGATGTTGAGCCGATTTACTCAATTGCTGTGATAAAGAGCGTAATTGGTCGATGATATTTATTTCATTATCCTGTAATATGTTAACAGCCTGTAATAGTCCCGATTTTATTGATTCGGCATGATTTTGTATTTCAAGTTCCTCCTCAATTTGCTCTTGTTCACCCTCATTAAGATTAGCACTCTCTAATTCATCAAAAAGAAACTGATAATAATCATGGTCAACTTTTGCTTGAGAATTTCTCTCTATCAGTTCATCTAATACAACTTTAAGTAGCTGGTATTGCTTAAAAACCTTTCTGTATTCCAATAATATTTCTTGATGCCCCGAATAGTTATCAACTACAGTCATCTGAACATCTGAGTTATTTAAAGTAAGAGTATTATTTTGCGAATGAATATCAACAAGCTTCTCTCCTATCTCTTTTATTATGGGTAAACGAACCGGTGTGTCGTTAATAAAGGCACGCGATTTACCTTGTTTATTGATTTCACGTCGCAAAATCACTATATCTTCATAATCGAGTTCATTTCTATCAAAAAATTCCTTTAATAGATAAGTGGAGATATCAAAATGTCCCTCTATAACACATTTTTTATCCGGATTATTAAGCACTTGTTTATCGGCTCTGCCTCCAACAATAAGCGATAGCGCTCCCAAAAGAATAGATTTCCCTGCTCCGGTCTCCCCTGTAATAACAGAAAACCCTTTAGAAAAATCTATCGTGAGCTTATCGATAAGTGCATAATTTTCAATAGAAAGAGATATTAGCATATTGTTTGTTTTTGTTACAACAAAGGTAATAAATAAGCCTTACTATTTTTAAGATAATTATTTATAGTTATCCCATTTAGACTTAAAAACAGCTCTTTATTTTTGAGTATTTAAGATTGATTGATTGACAACCAAGATAAAGGTTGAGACTGAGATGGGGAAAATTACGAATGGTGACAATTCATTATTAATAATTGAATAAAAATAGAATTATGAGCGTGTTTTTATTTGTAGATTTTATTTACTAGCTTTGAGTCAATAAATTACAAAGATATTGTTTGAAATGCATATAATTTACCAACTCCCCTTGGTTATTATATAAGTGGACAGAATCGTTGGTTGCATATCACAAATATTTTGACCCTAAGCATAATTGATATGAAAAAAAATAACAGCATAATACATTATCATAGGACACATTGAATTTATCACAGTATTATATATTGAATTTTAAAAAATCCTCTGCGGGAATCTGCGCAATCTGCGTGAAACAAAAATAGCACGAGCTAGTTAATTATTTTGCAATATTTTTTGATATTCAGAAGCATTGGCAGGATCCATATCTTTTAAGATATTAACAACTTTTGTTTTGTCCATATTAGAACCTTTTTTATAGATATTAACTATCTCGTCGGATTTTGCTTCTAAAAATAATTTTAATATAAAAAGATTAGGGCGTTGCTCATTTACTCTTTGAAGTAGCTCAATAGCTTCTGTTATTTTAGATCGCCCCATATCTGTATTGTCTTGCATCTTATCCAAACCTTTTAAATGATACAGATAACTTGCTTGGCGTATTCCGGCATAACTGTTATTAAGCAAGTTTTCGGCAAGCCAATAGCGGTTTTTTTGGCTATCGAAAGAGTTCCACCCTTTTTCATTACCATTTTGAGCAACACTTACTATTGTTTGAGCTTTTTCGAAATATGGTGCGCCACCAAATTTCGAGTAGGAATCAAAATCCAATCCTATCATTAAATAAGCATAAAACGAACAGATTGAAGCTAAATTAGAAGTATAAGTATTTTCACTAAATTCTATAGGTTCATGTTCAAGATACTTAAAATGCACATCATTATCGACCCAATTAAATAGTGGCGTACTATACGAAGTGTTGAATACCGGGCGGCGTAACACAACATTTAATCTGCCAATAAACTCATCGGCAGATGGTCTGCTAGTAATAGTAAATAAAATTGTACACTCTATACGCTCTTGCACTTTAATATTATATCCTGTCCATTTCGTGTTATTCATAAACTCGAAAATAGCCTTTTGCATTGTGGTAAACACCTGTTTATCGGTTCCTTGTACTTGACGGGAGTTCACTCTAACTGAGCAGTCTAACTCCTGAGAAAAAGAAAATATAGGTGTTAAGAGAATAAATATTAAGGTAATTAAAGAGATGCGCATAATTATATCAATTAATTTTTTCAGCAATAATATTTAAAATGTCAGCAGCTACTTCAGATTTTGTTTTTAGTTCAAATTTTATAATTTTATCACTATTAGTAATAATAGTAACTTTATTAGTATCTACACCAAATCCTGAATCTTTTTCATTTGCTGAATTAAGAACGATAAAATCGAGGTTTTTATTTTGCAATTTCTTCTGAGCATTTTTAATTAAATTTTCTGTTTCCAAAGCAAATCCGACAAGCAGCTGTTTGTCAGTCTTTTTCCTCCCCAGTTCTTTAAGAATATCTTTTGTAGATTTTAATTCTAAATTTAAATTATCTGCTTTTTTCTTTATTTTTTCTTTAGCAGGATTTGTTACAGTATAATCTGCTACAGCAGCCGACATAACACAAATATCTGTATCATCGAAATGTTTGGTGCATACATCAAACATCTCTGCTGCACTGGTAATATCAATTCTATTAATGTTTGGATGCTTGATATCTATAGATACCTGTCCTGCTACTAAAGTGACATCAGCTCCTTGCAGAGCAAATTTTTCTGCAATAGCAAATCCCATTTTACCTGATGAATAATTTCCTATAAATCTTACAGGATCGATATTTTCATAAGTAGGACCGGCAGAAACAAGTACTTTTTTACCAAAAAAACGTTGTTTCTCAGCAAAAAAATCAATTACTCTTTTAAGAATATTCTCAGGCTCTTCCATTCGTCCACAACCAACTAAACCACTGGCTAACTCGCCTTTTTGCGGTCTTATTTGTATGTGTCCATATTCAAGAAGAGTGGCGATATTTTTTTGTGTTCCAGGATGGTAAAACATATCCAAATCCATTGCCGGGGCAAACATTATAGGACAAACTGCTGCAAGATATGTTGCTACAAGTAAATTATCGGGCTGTGCATTAGCCATTTTCGATAATGTATTTGCTGATACAGGCGCAATAATCATTAAGTCAGCCCAATTTCCCATTTCCACATGACTGTCCCATTTTCCAGAAAATTCTTCAAACGGTTTATAATGCACCGGATGTCCCGATACTGTAGAGAGAGAAAGTGGCGTAACAAAATCTTGTGCCGAAGTAGTCATAATAACATGAACATCGGCTCCTTCCTTTACTAAAGCACGAACCAGTAAAGGCGTTTTATAGGCTGCAATACTGCCGGTAATTCCCAGCAGTATTTTTTTACCTTTTAATAACATTAAAAATTACTTTTATTTATTATCAACCTTTTTAGCAGGATTTCTATAGTACATCTTATGTTCAAGAAATTCTTCAATAGCAAGTAGTGTTGGCTTTGGTAACCTTTCGTAATATTTTGCTATCTCTATTTGCTCACGGTTTTCAAAAATCTCTTCCAAGTTATCACTTGGAGTAGCAAACTCCTCAATTTTTTGGTTTAGTTCGTCTTTAATATCTAAACCCATTTGATTAGCTCTTTTAGAAAGTATTACTATTGATTCGTAGATATTTCCGGTCTCTTCGTAGAAATCCGATGTTTCTCGTGTAACAGCTGAATGTGCTGCTTTATTGTTTTTATAATCCATTGTAGTGCCTTTATTTTTTTGCAAAAATACTCTTAATATTTATAATTATTCAAAAAATGTAATGCTTTTTTATGCATTTCTTCTGCTTCCTTCAATTTTTCAGTCTCAGGATAGAAAGTAATTAGCTTGTCATAAGACTCCACAGCCATTTGGTATCGATCATCTTGTTTCGAATAGATACTATTCTCTGCATAAAGATAATACGATTTTAATATCTTAAATAGAACATCCTCACGAAATTTTGTAGCAGGATATTCTTTCATAAGATTTTCGAAAGTAACATTTGATGCTTCATAATCTTCTGTTTTGAAATAAAGATTTCCCTGCTCATAAATTTTCTTCTCCAATTTAGCATGCAGCTCATCTATTAAACCGTTACATTTTTCAACCTTATCGCTTTCAGGAAAACGATTTATAAATGATTGTAACTGCTTTATACCATCCTTTGTATTTGAGGGGTCTAAACTATAAATAGGAGACTCTTCGTATTTACAATAGGCACTCATGTACCAGCACTCTTCTGCTCTGTCGCTATTAGGGAAATTTTTAGCAAAACGCTTAAAATAATAGCTCCCCATTACATAATCCTCTTGATTATAATAACAGTAAGCATAATAATAGAACAGATCTTCAGCTTTATCAGTTCCCCGATATATCGGGATTACCTGGTCAAAAAGTTGCAATGCTCTATAATAATCTCCTTCATTATAATAGCCAATAGCTTTTGTGTATTTCAATTCTTGATCACTACTCTTCAGTAATTTCTGATAATCACTGCATCCGCCAAGGATAAACGCTACAAATAAAATAAATGCTAGTTTTCTAATCATGTGGCAAAAATAGCATATTTTGGCTAATTAGAAAATATTATCTACACCTTATGAATAAACAATAATTTGTTTTAACAATAATTAACTAAGTAGCCAATACAGTAAATTGAAACTGTAGAGCTATAAAACCAAAATTCATCGACT
>JAYEOD010000025.1:0-5973 GCA_034722575.1 Bacteroidota bacterium
TCGAAGTTCCTGCAACGGCTTGTATTAATCCCCAATTAATACCTTTTTTTACCTGAATTGGAGTTATATCTAATCCTCCTGAAAAGCTCGAGGAATTATCTTCTTTGTTAAAACTTTCGTTTACTCGTTTTTGTATGTCTATTAGTGTTGTAGTATTTAAATCTGCGTAATCATTTTGTATTTGCGATAAAATTCTTGTTTTAATGCCTTTGCTTCCGGTTATCTCCATTAATTTACCTATTAGCGCCTGCTGTACAAGTCCTATCTCCATATTGCGCGATTTGTCGTAAAACAGTTCCATAGGTTTTTGGTGTCCTTGGTTTATAGAATCTTCACAACCCTTGTAAAAAACCAATCCTGCTAATCGGTGTCCTTTAATAATGAACTGTTTTAATGTATCGATAGAAGTTTGTTCGAATTTTAAGCCTTTTATGCTGTCTAATGTCGATATTACTTCGCGTGATGTTTCGCTATTATCTAAATCGGTCAGTAATATTCTTGTAGGAGTCGATTTATGGTTGCCTGATCCTAAACCTCCAAAAGCAAGTGCGAAAAGTGTAATTAATATTATAGGAAGCAAAAATGATAGCATCATTGCTTTTTTATCGCTGATAAATAGTTTTATGTCTTTAATAAATAAATTCCACATTAGTCTCGTAGTTTTTTGCCAGTTAATTTAAGGAAAATAGTTTCCAAATTAGCTTTTTGAATGTCGATATTTTTAATTGTAATATTGTTGTTTAATATGTTGGTTATTTCGGCCAAGTTTGCACTTGTGTTTTTTGCTATGAGTTCTATTTTTTTCTCGGATATAGTTATCGGAATACTCATTTTTTTTTCAATACCGAGTTTTTGTAAAGAATTTTTGTGAGTCTCTATAATAATTTTTACCCCGGCAGTATGTTTTTTGCGGATTTCTTGCAGAGTGCCTTCGGTAATTATTTTCCCTGAATCCATAATGCCTATTTTGCTACACATTTTTTCTACTTCATCTATATAATGCGAAGTATATAATATTGTTTTTCCTTGATTGTGCAACTTTTGCAGGATGGAGTAGATGTGATTTCTGCTTTGTGGATCTACACCAACAGTAGGCTCATCCATAAATAAAACTTCCGGCGAGTGAAGCAGTGCCACAGCAATATTTATTCTGCGTTTCATGCCTCCTGAGTAAGTTTTTATATAATCGTTTTTTCTATCGGATAGTTGGATGAGATCCAATATTTCATCAATTTTTGCCTTTAAGTTTGTTTTGGGAATCTTGTACATACTGCCCCAAAACAGTAAGTTGTCGTAAGCACTTAAGTCTTCGTACAGACTGATTTCTTGAGGAACTATACCAACATGGAATTTATAGTCGCTGCTATTGTTTGCTACAGGTTTATTGTTAATTAATACATTTCCCTTATCGGGATGTAATAGACCGTAATCAGATTAATGGTGGTGGTTTTGCCTGCTCCATTTGGCCCCAGTAAACCGTAAAACTCACCTTTGTCGATGTTTAAAGTAATATCGTTTACAGCTTTTATCTCTCCAAAATTTTTTGAAATATTGGTTGTTTTTATCATTGTAAATTGTTTTGTTCAAATATAGTAAAATAAATGAGTTGTGAGTTTGTAAAGTTTTATACAGTTTATGTCGGCCATTTTGAAATTCAATTGGTATTATCGAAGGTTTACAGCTGTTTTTTTTGATTTATTTATAATTAAGTAGTCCGATACCGAAATAAACACTATCTTTGCATGGAATAAGTCTAAATAAAAATTAAGTGATCCGTAATAGGTTGTTTAATGCAGGCGCTGATGACTGAAGCAGCGAATAGCATCTGGTAAAAAAAATAAAAAATTATTAGTAATGAAAAAATATAAAGTATCTGAAGAGTGTATAGGTTGTAGAGCCTGCGTAGAAATTGCCGGTGATAATTTTGATATTAATAACAGTAACATTGCTTTTTTGAAAAAGCAACCCGCAACCAGTGCAGAGGAAGAGCTAAGTGAAGAAGCGCTTGGCGCTTGTCCGGTGGAAGCGATTTCTGTTATAGAGAGCGAAAATACAGACTCTATTGATCCTATTCTGGCCCAGTCTAATATCAAAGAAACACTTGATAAATATCCGGAGTTAAAACAAGTATTAATAGTTATGTCGCCCAAATTTAAACGTATGCAAACTCCGGCTTTGTATAATACGCTTGCTCGTTTTGCTAGTTTTAATGATGCGGCTAAAATGACAGGTTTGTCGGTTTGTGAGATTTTGCATACAATGAATAAATATCTTGGTGTAGAAGATAAATTATTACAAAGTATGCCGGAATGTGTTAAACAAACTGGAGAAGAAATTGAAGATAAAAGCGTTGATATTTCGTGGAATGAGACTGCTGAACGTTATATTTACAATACTGATACTGTAGAAGAGTTAATTCAAAAAGTTTCAAATCTTCCTGCGCAGGGGAATATTGTTATTATTTCTATTGAGAAACCAAATGAATTATTAAAAGTAACGAGTGGTTTAGGATTAATCTTTAATGTCGAAAAAAATAGAGAGTATAGAGTATCAATTTTTAATTCTAAAAAAGGAGCTGAAATAACTCCTTGGCAAGAACGAAAAGAGGAGCTTGAAATTCTTGATGTAACAACAATGACATCCGATCCGTTTGATATTATAATTAAGAAGGCTTACGAAACAGTGGAGAATAGTGGGTTTGTTCTTGTACAGCGTTTTGAGCCGCTTCCGATAATTAATATGCTTTCGGAAATGGGATTTGAACATCTTACAGAAAAAAAAGGAGATGGTGATTTTTGGATATATTTTCATAAAATGATTAGTGAAAATGAGGAGGGCGAAGTCTCTTCTAATAAAATTGATGTAGTAATTCAGTCTGCTACACCTGTTGCTTATCCGGTAATTATGAGACTGCTTCAATCTGAAAAAATTAGAAAAAGCATAAATATTAAGCAACTTAAAGTATGGGAAGAGACAGAAAAACATCTTGCCTGGATTACTAACGGAAAAGCTGATATTAGTTTTTCTGCACTCATTACATCTGCCAAATTAAGAAATAGCGATATTAAAATACCTGCACTTTTTGTTTGGGATAATTTTGTGTTATTAAGCCGTTCCGAAATTAATAGCTTTGAGGATATTAAGGGAAAGGAGATTTATACTCCTCTGTTTGAAGAGGCTCCACCGGCAAAAATTACTAAGTATTTAATTAAAGCAAGTGGTTTAAATACTGATGATTTTAAATTTGTGTATGGAAAGCCGTTTGGCAGACCTGAAGAGATTTATAAGGATTTTGTTGTGGGAAAAGCCGATACAGTTATTCTGCGTGAGCCGGAAGCTAGTTATGCTATTAAAGTGATGGAAGAGAGAGGGGAGAATATATCGGTTCTGTCTTTTAATAAAATATGGAATGATATTAACAAAGGTTTTGGTAGTTTTCCAAATGCCGGTATAGTATTAAAAGGGGAGTTTGCCCGTAAATATCCTGAACAAACAAAGGTTTTTTTAGAAGAGTTGAAATCTGCAATTAATTGGGTGAACGAAAACAGAAAAGCCTCTGCTGAGTTATCGTTCGATTTGATGCGTCAGCCTATTAATAGAATAGAACTATTTTTAGATCGTGTTAATTTTGAGTATGTAGAAGGTGAGCCTTTGGTTGAAAAAGTAAAACAATATTTTGATATCCTTAATAACCACGATGTTGTTAATATGAAAATTGATGATAACTTTTTAGATATTTTTAGGATGGATTAAGTTGTTATAATAACGATTAAACAAAAAAAAGCTGCCTCAAATTAAGAGACAGCTTTTTTTTATTAAATTTTAGAAAAATTATTCAACAACAATTTTTCTTGTACTGATTTGATTATTAGCAGCTTTTATTTCTACGATATAGATACCTTTTTCAAGGTCAGAAATATTCATAGAGTAAGTGCTGTTTCCTATTTCAATGTTTTTAACAACTTGTCCTAAAGTATTCATAACCTTAACAGTTTGAATATTCTCGTTAGAAGAGATGTTTAATACGTTGTTAGCAGGATTAGGGAATGTCATAACACCAATTTTATCAGCGTTGTCGATACCTGTACCTGAAGCAACTGATAGAGTTACAGGAAGAGTAGTGTATTGTTGACTAGGGTCGTTAGAACCTATGTTGATTTCTGCGTGGTATGTTCCACCTGCAAGATTTGAAAGATCGAAAGAAGCAGTCATTTCAACATTGTTTCCGGGAGTAATTGTTCCTGAAGCAGGAGAAACAGATAACCATGTTTCAATACCGTCACCGGCAAGTTCAGCAATAATACCTAAGTTAGAATCTTGACTCCACTCGCTCCAACCTGGGCCTGTTGAAGTCCAGTTAACACCAGGAACTACAGGTCCTTCGTCGCAACCAAGAGGGAAATTTTCTTCACCAAGGTCATTACATTCGTATCCAATCCAAAGATCTTTACCCGAAACATATACAGGGTCGTTTACTAAAACAGGAGTTTGAGAACCCGCACCGTCAGGAGTATAAGCTTGTTCAGCAACAATTTCACCTGGTCCGGGAGTAATAAATTCACCTCTGTCATATATTCTCATTGTAGTACTTCCGGCTTCCGGTAAGTCATTATGGAAAATAATAACGTTAGCTACGTACATACCAATAAAATCAGCAACATGTTCAGGCTTAAATAAAGCAGCCGCTCTAACAGTTACCGGCGAACCGTAACCAACACCACCACCAAGATTACTTTGTACGTGAGTTAAAGTACCATCTCTTGTTAAGTCTATAGTAATAGGATTTTCTGCTACTTCAGAAGTTACTTCAGGACGATTTAACGTTTTAGGGTTTAAGCGAACTCTTTTTGTGATTTTTGCCGGAGTACTGCTTTTTTTCGTGGCTTCAGGATATACATCATAAGCAACAAAGTTAAGCTCTTGTTCTCCTGTGTTAGTAACATCAAAAGTTTCAGAAGCAGTTCCGTTAGTACCAATTCCTACTATAGAAGTTTCAATTGTAGGAGGGTTAACACCTTGCTCAATCTCAATATAAATTATATCGTCAACAAAGTATTTAGAAGTTTCCCCCTCTTCAGCTCCGGCATATAAGTTAACACCACCAAGTTGGTTCTCTCCGGCAGAACCATCAGCTTGTAAGCTAAATTGCCATGTATGAACTTCTGTTCCATTTATTGTTACAGTAGCTTCGTCAGCGCTAATATCAATGTGGTTTTCAATTGTAAACCAAGTGTCTTTTGGATAAGTAAAACTAAAGTCACTACCCTCAACGTGTAAACGTCCTGTACCATCTTCTCCAAAATAACATTCAAGAGCCCACTGGTTACCGGGAGCTTCAAAATGTTGGATGTTGTAATATCCACCAAATCCTGTTTCCACAAGAAACTCGAAATTTACATCATAAACTCCACTTGTTTTGTCTCCAAGAGGAAGAATCATGTCGTTAGTTCCGCCAACTAGCATCGATTTTGCTCCGCTAACAGCATAATCTTCAGAAATTATTGCATCTTCTGCACTACCGGGATTATTTGACCATGTAGTCCAAACACCCGACTGATCAGCAACAAATCCACCTGTTGTGTACGATTCAAAATCGTCTTCAATTAATGTTGTTTGAGCTGATATACCAAATGTAAAGGCCATCAGCATACTTAATAGTAATAATTTTTTCATAATAGAAAGTATTTAATTGTTAGAATTTCTCCCCCAAAGATATTATTATTTTATTATAATAAAAACATTCCTTTAGTTTTTTTTGTTGATTTGATTTTAGTAAAATCGTCATTCGTAATTAATTTCCATTGGTAATTGATTAAAAAATGGTGTACGGTTTTATACTATTTTGTACGTAATGATACAATTATTAGTTTTGCAAAAAAAAGATGGTTTTATAACTATTTGTTAGTTACTATTTAATAATTATTGGCTTAAAAATTGATAATGTATTTCTGAAAATAAAATTAAAACATTATG